>JAHDDJ010000197.1 GCA_020629385.1 Erythrobacter sp. | reverse complement strand
GTCTTCCATATATTCGCTGCAATAGACATGGCCATTGCCATTGCGGTGTTGCAGCGGGACTTGCCATTGCCAGCCTGCAGAATGCGCTGTCGCCCGAGTAAAGGGCGGCGGTGGTCCGCCGTCATCGCGCGCGCACGGCAGCGCCACTGCACGGTTGCACGGCAAAAAGTTCGACCAGTCATCATAACCTGTCTTCAGCGCCTGTTCGATCAAGAGGCCGCGAAAGCCCGAGCAATCGATAAACAAATCGCCAGCGATCACGTCGTCGTCGTCCATGGTGACGGACTGGACGAAGCCGTTCTCTCCATTCAGTGTTACATCGGCAACGCGCCCTTCACGCCTTACAACACCGCGCTTTTCCGCATATTCGCGCAGAAACCCAGCATAGCGTGTTGCATCGATGTGATAGGCATAGTTCATGGGCGGCAGGTCTTCGCGCTGATAGTCCTGCGTACGCGCAAATTTTCCGAAATGGGCAGCGAGCGTTTCCAGATTGAAAACCTGAATTGGACGGGGGTCGCCCGATTGCTGGAAACGATGCCAGACGTGGTGGAACGATACCCCGTCAATTTCATAGCCATAATTGCCGAAGGGGTGGATGTAACTGTCGCCTTGCTTGCCCCAATTCACGAACTGGATGCCCAGTTTGAAAGTCCCCTGCGTTCTGGCAAGCATTTCACGCTCATCGATTTCCAGCAGCCGATTGAAATCGACAAATGGCGGGATTGTGGCTTCGCCAACGCCGACCGTACCGATCTGCTCGGATTCGATCAGTGTGACGTTGACGTCATTGCCAGCTTTCAGTCGCGACAAGGCGCTCGCCGCCATCCAGCCCGCTGTGCCTCCCCCCACGATAACGATGTTCTTGATTGCCATTAATTCTCGTCCCTACTCACGGCGAATATTCGTTCCGTCCGTCATTTTCACGATTCGACCTATCAGACGATATGCCCATACACGACTAGCAATGTTGTAATTCTACAACAAAGATGCCTCACCAAGGGAGCTTGTCCGATCTCGTCCAACCCTACTCGCCAGCGTGAAAACACAAAATCCAGTCACAGTCCGAAATGGTTGCAGAATTCCATCACCACCGAAAAAACCCCGAAATCAAGGGGTTTCAGTGTTGATATCCCCCCATCGCCACGCCGCTTTGCCACTGGATAGTATTCAAGGCACTGCCCAATGTTCCAGTGATTTTTTTGCAATTGTGAACGTTCATTTTTTCAACTTGTGAACGCTCACAATTTTTCGTAACTAAACTGAAACGCATACGTATGTGATGTGTTCTGCTTTGGATCCATGGGAGGATAATTTTGGCTCGCACTTACCAACTAAACGGCGCACTGCCATCTATGCGCAAATTCGCGCTCGGCACTGCGTCTTCGATCGCCATGACAATGGCTATGACAGGAACCGCGCTGGCTCAGGATGCTGACGCTCCGGCAGACGAAACCGCCGAAGAAATCGATGACGAGAATATTATCGTTGTCAGCGGTTTCCGCGCCTCGCTTGCCACCGCTCAGGATATCAAGCGTGATGCCGATACCGTAGTCGACGTCATCACTTCGGAAGATATCGGCGCTTTGCCGGACCGGTCGGTTGCTGAAGCTCTGCAGCGTGTTCCCGGTGTTAACATCAGCCGGTTTGAACAGCGCGATGACCCTGACCGTTTTTCGGTTGAAGGTTCAGGCGTCATTATTCGTGGTCTCAATTTCGTTCGTTCGGAACTGAATGGCCGCGACATCTTTTCTGCCAATGGCGGCCGTGTACTGAGCTTCAACGACGTTTCGCCGGAATTGCTCGGCCGCGTTGAAGTCTTCAAAAACGTGACCGCAGATATGATCGAAGGCGGTCTGTCGGGCACAGTCAACCTCGTGACACGTAAGCCGCTGGATAGCACCGGCTTCAAGATTGCGGGCACAATCGAAGCAAACATTGGTGACCTTGCAGAAGAATGGTCCCCGGGCTTCTCGGTTCTGGCTTCAAACACGTTCGATTCTGACATCGGAACGTTCGGTTTGCAGCTGGCTTATGCGCAGTCGGAACTTGTTACCCGCACCGACGCTTCGCAAATCACCGACCCTTGTTATCGTGCAGCCACACTGGACGGGCCGTGTTTCCGCGTTCGGCCAGTTGGTTCGGGCGGCATCACCGGTGACGCGCAATTCGATGCAACGACTTTCCCTCCTGCAGGTGCCGTGTTCGTACCGAAAGGTGCCGGCGTCCGTACAACCGACCTTACTCGTGACCGGAACGCATTCTCTGCTGTTGGGCAGTGGGAAAGCAGCGATGGCAGCGCCTTGGTCACGATCGAATACCTCCGCGCTGAAACCGAAGCGACCATCAACGAATTCTCAGCTCTCGCATTGGTCAATGATGATGGACTATTCCCGATTATCGCACCGGGCACTACACCCACATTCAACGGCGCCGAATTCGTTTCCGGTCGGTTGACCCAGGCACAGCCATTCAACGGCGGCCGCGGTATTCCTACCGAACTTCTGCGCTTCCAGCGTGAAGACGAAGCGATGACGGAAGATTTCTCGATCGATATCGATCTTGCGCCGACCGATCGCCTTCGCTTCAACATCGAAGTACAGCACATCAATTCAGACCGTACGGAAAATGGCTTCATCTCCGCGATGCAGACCTACACGGATCTGGATATCGACAACAGCGGCGAAACGCCGATTGTCCAGTTCTTGGAGCCGGGCACGGGCGATTCGTCAGCAAGTTACTTCAATGATCCAGCGCGTACCTTCTACTGGTTCCTGCTGGACAACCAGGTCGCCAATGAAGGCGAACTGACCAGCATGAAGTTCGACGCTGAATATGATGTCAGCGATGAAGGCTTCTTCCGCAAGGCCCGGTTCGGTGCTCGCTGGTCAGAACGCAACCGTGTGACGCGCAACGCCAACTTCTCCAACTGGGGTAATCTTGGTGCGCCATGGACCGGTCGTGGCGGCAACTGGAACTGCGGTGACTTCCAGGCCTTCGGTTGTGGTGGTGCTTACGTGTTCGACTTCCCTGAATCGGCACAATTGCGCAATCCGTTCGGAGACAACTTCCAGCGCGGCAATGCGCCAACGCCATTGGGGGATGGTTCTGCATTCTTCTTTGGTGGCGATAATGTTGTTCAGGATTATCTGAACGGCAGCGTCGAGCAGCAGGCCAATGCCATCACGGCATTCACTCTGACGCCAAATGCGTGGTTCCCGATTTCTGCTCGTGGCAACAACCTGCCAGGCGGTGTTTGGAACGCCGGTGAAATTTCCGACGTTCAGGAAGATACCTTTGCCGCTTACGGCCGGATCGATTTCGGCGCTGACCTTGGCGGAGTGGAACTTAGCGGTAACTTCGGTTTGCGCTATGTCACGACCCGTCTTCGCAGCGGTGGCTCGTTCAGCCTGCCTGCGCCGGACTTCTTCGACAATGGAGGCAACCAGAACGGCAAGGTTGAACTCGCCGAAGTTCAGGGATCCTGTGCATTTATCGCGCAGAACAATATCACGCCTGTACCGGGATATTGCGGCTTGTCACCTGCACGTCAGGCCCAATATGCGGCGCTGTTTACCGGAGAAATCATCCCTGATCCGCTCAACGAGAAGTACGAAAACTGGCTGCCAAGCTTTAACGCCAAGCTGGATTTCGGAAACGGAAAGCTGATCCGTGCGGCAGTGTCGAAAGGCATCTCGCGTCCTGATCTTGCAGCTTACTCTTCGGGCGGCGGAGCGTTCGACAACACCAACAATCTGCGTGCATCGGGTACGCTGGATTCTGGGCCGTTGCTCGGCATCAACACCGGCAACCGTTTCCTGCGTCCTGTACAATCGTGGAACTACGATCTCTCGTTTGAATGGTACTGGGATGATGTGGGCTCGCTGACAGTGGCCGGCTTCATCAAGGACATGAAGAACATCGTCAATGGCGGTGCCTTTGTCCGCCAGTTCATCACACCGGCGGGTACTGATACCGACATTATCTTCAATTCGCCGATCAACAGTGACGGTGGGACGCTGAAGGGTGTCGAGGTTGCGTACCAGCAGGTCTATGACTTCCTGCCCGGTCCGCTTGATGGTCTCGGTTCACAGATCACCTACACCTATGTGGATGGCGGTGATTTCAGCAACTCCAACCTTGGTGCCGAACAAAGCCCGTTCACTCTGGACCTACCGCTTGCCGGAATTTCCAAGCACACTGTCAACGCAACCGTTTTCTATGAAAAAGGTATTGTGTCGGCACGTGCTGCCTACAACTGGCGGTCGGAATTCCTGCAGACACCGCGCGATGTCATCTTCCCGTTCTCGCC
>JAHDDJ010000196.1 GCA_020629385.1 Erythrobacter sp. | reverse complement strand
GCAGCAACTATGCACTGCCCGAGAGCGCGGATGATCAATTACTCAGAGTGATATCCGCGCACCAGACTTGGTTCGGCCGGTCGATCACCACATTCCTCAGCAGATAGGGCCAGATCTTATGCTGCGGGTGCTTCTTGCTGGTGTTGGGTTCCTGATAGATCGGCACCAACCGCATAAGCCGCATCAACCGCCGCACGCGATGGCGGCCACATTTGTGATCGTTCCGCTTCATGTATCGGGCCATCTGTCTTGACCCGTACCACGGCGTTTCCAAGAACTGCTTATCGATGATCTCCATGAACCGCAGGTTCTCAGCGCTCTCGCCCTTCGGCTCATAGTACAGATTGGACCGCGCCAATGTCAGCAACGCGCATTGACGACGCACGCTCAATTTATGATCCCGGCTCACCATTTTTTGCCTCGCGTCCCGAGCAGTTGAACGGAGGCATCGGCCAAAAAATCCCGCTCCACCACAAGCTGGCCAATCTTCGAATGCAGCTTCTCGATATCGGCAGCACTGGGCGTGTCAGGCGCGCGACCTCGCCGCTCAAACGCGGACGACATGTTATCCAACGCTGCGCGCTTCCACGTGCTGATCTGATTGGCATGTACGCCGTACTTCTTCGCCAACTCCGACAGGGTCAGCTCCTCGCGGATCGCTTCAATGGCAACACGTGCCTTGAAATCCGCAGAATGGTTCTTTCGCTTCTTCATCTTGGATCGTCTCTCTCATCAGTCGATCCACCTTAACAACTGGTCCGAAATCCCGCGACCACCTCTAGTTTCGATGGTCCGGGCAAACTTGGGAGTCGAGCTAACGCTTTCTGTGATATTCAAGAACAAATAGACGTATCGCAGATGTTAATGTGCAGGAACTACCGCGATATTCGTCGATCTCTGCCACAAGACCACTGATACTTCGGCCTTCAGACCTAGCAATAGAAAACAGTTCATTCCAGTAACTTTCCTCAAGGGAGATCGATGTACGATGCCCTCGCAACGTAATGCTGTGTTTTGTTGGCCTTTGAGCAATATTCCGGAAGCTTTTTGATGTAATACGACGCGCCACTCAAAATCCTTCTTCATGTACCAAAGGTTAAGAGCCAGTGACCATACTTTTGCCGCAATGTTCAAGTAACTTGAAGATGTGAAAACAACAGGTGTCACGTGTCTGTCAAAGCGGCTTTCATCAAGGTAATGATACAGTTCGACGTAAGCCGATCGCTTGCAGCGAAAATTTATGATGTCCTAGGAGAGGCAGGGTGTATCGCGTCAAACACGCCCAATGTCCATTCAAAGAAAGCAAATCCGATAGCTTGCTTCCCAAAAAGCCCTGATGAACTTACAGAAGAGATGTTTCAGAAGGACTTACTGCAATCGCAGCAGCCAGGCGTACGGGCAGGCCACAACTACTATAGCTTCTCGCGATACGCTTCAGAACAACATGGCTCTGGCTCAAAAAAACGAGCCAAATTGGCCGCCGAAGATGGTAGAGCCAGTAACACATCGGCGAAAGCGAAGCGTTGAGTGCTGGGCGTCGAAGAAAGCGCAAAACGTTGAGACGTTAGCACGATCTTCATCGTTTGTTCAGCTCGGCGAAGCATCCGCCCAATCTGACAAATGTCTTCATCCACATGCGATCTCAATGGATTCAGAAGCACCATTGAAAATTGCTCAATGGGTAAGGTGTATGTTTGCTCAATGGACATATTGAAATGTAGGGAAACCAAAGCTTGGCTTTTAAGAAGTTCCCGAGCAAGATCCAAAAGGTAGACATCTGGATCCCCAAGAACGAGCACGCTTTCACTTTCCCACATTCTTTGACCAGAACGCTTAGATGACAATCCAGAAGGCAAGGCCGATAAACATCAAAGGCACAATCCACCACCCACTTGGGAAGTTTCTCCCAGATTCCGTAAGTTGGTCCTCTCTTTGCAATGATCGAATGCTGGCTTCCTTTAAGCTGTCTTGTTCGCTTTGAGTTGAAGAGCTCGATGCGTTGGCATTCGGGTTTGTGACATTAGTTGTGGACGGCATTAGGCAACTCCTTGCGATCTATGTTCGCATTTGAGGCTACACTTAAGCGTATGCTGAAGGACTTCCTGCGTCAACGCTACTGAGGTACAATCAAAGGCTGCATGACATTCAGGAATGTGCCGCAAGTAGGCCGCGCCAGCTAGAGAAATCCCAAGCCTTTGCGAAGAAATGCTGGAAAAGTCTGCTTTTTTCTGCTTTCTTACCACAACAGTCGTGGAAAACGGCGATCTAAGAGGCAGAGCAATGGTTCAGTACGTCACACGCTCCAACGGAGCGTATTCTTTTGGTGATACCAAGGGCACCCCAATCTCATTGGATGGCCCAACCGATATCTCATTAAATATTAGGCAGCAAGATGTGCTTAAGATCGTTCGACTTGATGACAGTCTTGTCATCTACCTTGTCGACGGTCAACAAGTCCTAATTGATGACTTCTTTGTTACACCCTCGAACAGTCTTTCCAATCGCCTGTTCATGAGCACTGATGGCGAAATTCGCGAAGTGCTCCTGGAAGAACGATATGGGTTATTCAATGCTGCCGAGTACAGGCCTCTCGAAAGCTATGACTCTCAACTTCTATTTGAGGATAGTTTCACACAAGTAGAACCTCTAGGCGCGTCTGCGAGTGGTAGGGGCGCCGTTGGAAGCGTGGCCGGTGCTGCTGCAGGTGTAGGGCTTCTGGCTATGGTGCTAGGGGGGAGCTCCAATAGCGACACTAGCGACACTAGCGACACTGAGAACCAAGGCACGCCGAATGTCGACGGAACAAGTGACCGAGGGTCAATCGACTCTTCTTCGGTGCCAGCACCGGTCATTCAAGTTGCGTCGGGTACTGAGATCTCAGGTACAGGAGAGCCAGGTGCAACTGTCGCCGTGGACATTGACGGTGATGGCACACCAGATCTGACGACGACTGTTGCCGCAAATGGCACATGGTCGGTGTCCCCCAGCCCCGCCCTCGCGGATGGAACCCTAGTCTCCGCAAGGCAAACAGACCCAGATGGAAATCAAAGTGTCGCCGCAGGTGAAACCGTCGACGCAATCGCTCCGATTGCGCCAAGCCTTCTAATCGCTTCAGGAACACAAATATCAGGAACAGGCGAGCCAGGTGCAACTGTCGATCTAGACACCGACGGAGATGGCATTGTGGACCTGTCTACAACAGTGGCCCCTGATGGAACCTGGTCAGTGACTCCAAGCCCAGCTTTGTCGGATGGGGTTGTCATCGCTGTGCGCCAAACAGACCCAGATGGAAACCAAAGCGTCTCTGTCGGAGATACAATCGATGCTTTGCCTCCAAACGCACCGGTCATTCAAGTTGCGTCGGGTACTGAGATCTCAGGTACAGGAGAGCCAGGTGCAACTGTCGCCGTGGACATTGACGGTGATGGCACACCAGATCTGACGACGACTGTTGCCGCAAATGGCACATGGTCGGTGTCCCCCAGCCCGGCCCTCGCGGATGTGAACTTCGTCCCTGTTACCGGACACTGGGGTACTTGGACTTCGTCCCAATAACCGGACAGTTTGATTATTGACCCTATGCGGCCATTTTCCAAGTCATATTGTTGAAGGCCTGTTGCGGCGTTTGGTATCCGATCGCGGAATGGCGTCTCTGCCGGTTGTAAAAGACCTCGATGTATTCGAAGATTGCAGCCTTGGCCTGCGCGCGCGTTTTGAACCGCTGACGGTGAACCAGCTCCTTTTTCAATGATGCAAAGAAGCTTTCCATGGGTGCATTGTCCAGGCACTCGCCCTTGCGGCTCATGGATTGCGTAAGCCCTGCCTTTTTGATCAGCTTGCGGTATTCCGTACCAGCGTATTGGCTGCCGCGGTCCGAGTGGTGGATCAACCCTGGAACCGGGCCTCTGCGGCCAAGAGCCATCGTCAGAGCATCACAGCAAAGCTCAGCCCGCAAGTGATCCTCCATCGCCCAACCAACAATTTCCCGCGTGGCCATATCTTTCACACCCGCCAGATAGAGCCAGCCTTCATCCGTATCGATATAAGTTCTTTAATTGATCATCCGCGCTCGTTGATATTGTCGCGTATACCTGCCACCTGCAAGGTTCTTTTCGAAGTCATCCCAATTGGCGCTTCATCTCGGCATCCAAGGCGTCGACTTCCCTAAGGTGATATTCGCGATGCATAAAGCTCGCATGTAGATCTCACGGGTTTCGTCGAGAGCTATGCCCAAAAGTTGGTGACGGCCATCATCAGGCGGCGACGAGCTATGACTGAATCTGGTGTTTGAGGCGTTTGAAGGTTGGCGGCGTATCTGG
>JAHDDJ010000195.1 GCA_020629385.1 Erythrobacter sp. | reverse complement strand
ACATCCAGACCCATATGGTCCGAGATCATCGAAAGCTCGTTGGCAAAGGCGATATTGACGTCACGATAGGCGTTTTCGACCAGCTTGGTCATTTCTGCACTACGCGCATCGGTTGTGACACAGGTTCCGCGCACAAACCGCTTGTAGAAAGCCAGCGCCTTGCGCGCGCAACGCGGTGTAATGCCGCCGATGGAACGGTCATTATGCGTCAATTCTTCGAGGATTTTGCCAGGCAGCACCCGCTCCGGGCAATAGGATATCGCCACATCGGGAATTTCGTCGGTCTTGCCGGGCATTTTTAGATCGGGGCGCAGGCCTGCGATCAGATCGCGCATTGCCTCTGTGGTACCCACTGGCGAGGTGGATTCCAGAATGATGCAATCGCCCTTTTTGAGAACGCCGGCCACTTCAGTGGCGGCGGACATGACATAGGACGTGTCTGGCGTATGATGGCCGTCTTTCTCGAACGGGGTCGGCACCGCAATCACGAACACATCCGCAGGTGCGATTTCGGTCGATGCCTTGAGCATCCCGCGCTGGACAACGCCGCGCACCAGACCATCAAGATCGACTTCCTCAATATGGATTTCGCCGCGATTGATCGTCTCAACGACATGGTCCGACACATCAATGCCGGTCACCGGGCAATTGGCGCGGGCGATAATCGCCGCCGTAGGAAGGCCGATATAGCCAAGGCCGATAACACAGACTTCGGGTTTGGTTTCGCCGCGCATGATAATCCTGCTGCAAGAGTTGTTTGCAGCAGCGTTACCGGCAGAGGGTAAATATACCGGTAATGATAATGTTACTTTATCGCGGGTCAGGCGGACGCGAGAGCTTCCACAATCCGCGCAACCGATTTGCCATCGCCAAACGGATTATGCGCCTTGGACATCGCCGAATAGGCCGCTTCATCATCAAGCAGGCGTGTACATTCCGCGACAATCCTGTCTGCATCGGTGCCGACCAGCTTGGCCGTGCCCGCCTCGACACCTTCGGGGCGTTCGGTCGTCTCGCGCATTACCAGCACCGGCTTTCCGAGCGCTGGGGCTTCTTCCTGCACACCTCCGCTATCGGTCAGCATCAGCGTGCAAATATCCAGTAACCGGGCGAAATGCGGGTAATCGAGCGGTTCAATCAAAGCGACATTGTCCAGACCCTCCAACTCCGCGTTCATAACTTTGCGGACATTGGGGTTTAGGTGGACGGGAAAAATCATCGCCACGTCATCACGCTCGGCGATCCGGCGGATGGCGTCTGCGATGGCCTCCATCCCGCCGCCGAAATTCTCGCGGCGGTGGCTGGTTACACCAATAATGCGCTTGCCCGCAAAGCGCTGTTCCAGCTCTGCCAGATTGCCGGCCAAATCTGGTTTCCGGGCAATCTCGGACGTAATCCAATGTAGCGCATCGATCACCGTGTTGCCGGTGACATGAATGCCTGCCGGATCAACCGCCTCTCGCTTCAGGGCATTGGCGGCCGTTTCAGTCGGGGCAAAGTGCAGCGCGGCAAAACTGCCGACGATCTTGCGATTCACCTCTTCGGGCCAGGGATGATGGATGTTGCCACTGCGCAAGCCTGCTTCGACATGGGCAACCGGGATTTTACGGTAGTAGGCAGCAAGCGCGCCGGACATGGCAGTTGCCGTGTCGCCCTGCACGATCACCCAGTCAGGCTGCTCCTCGTCGAGAACCTTACCTATTCCGGTCAGCAAATTGGCAGTCAGGCTATCCAGCGTCTGGTCGGGCTGCATCAGATCCAGATCATGATGCGGCACAATGCCGGCAATTTCGAGCACCTGATCGAGCATCCCGCGATGCTGCCCGGAAACGCAGACGCGCGAATCGAAACGTTCATCTGCGTCCAGCGCATGGACCAGCGGGAAGAATTTGATGGCTTCGGGGCGGGTCCCGAAAACGGAGAGTATCTTGATAGGCGTGCTCATACAGCGCGCCATAGCCGAATAAGGTTAATAGCGCCTATTCAGAGGTTTCGGGTGATTGATTTTCTGTTTCGGGGTCCGTTTCAGCACCGAGATCCGGCAAAGCGTCTTCCGCTGTCTCTTCACCGGGAACCGGGCCCAGCCGCTCACGCTCCAGCCGTTCGAGATATTCGCGCTCGATGGCTTCGACACGTTCCTGCTCGGCTGCAGCATCATCATCGATCTGGCTGAGGCGGTCCGCGCGCGCGGCAGCAATCAACTCGCTGAAGCGAACGGCAGAACCTTCGCGCTTTTCACCGTAAGCCTGCTCGAGCAATTGTTGCGTGCAGCCCGTGAAACCTCCGGCACCGGCGGTTGAACAGGACAGGGCACCAAAAGAACCGATCATTTCCAGTGATTCGACGCGTTTGGCCCAGGCGCTGTTTTCAGGGTTGTCCGAGAAGCGCAGATTTTCCGGAATCCGGTAGCGATCGCCTTCAGGCAGGCGCGCAATAACCACGATGACATTCTCGTCGCATTGCGGGGCTGCATCATCGCCATAGACAATTGCCATGCAAACATCGTCATTCACCGTAGGAGTTTCGGGACCGACAGTGGCTTGCTCCTGAGCGAATGCCCCAGCAGACATGGCAGCAGCACCAGCGAGCGCGAAAGAAGCAAAGAGACGTTTCATTGGCAAATTCCAGTTTGCGAAAATTCGACCCGTCATAACACGATAGGGCGTGAATGGTCCATGAAGGGAGCTGGCGCGCCGGTCAGACGCGCTCGGCAAGTTTGATCGCGACTTTGCAGCCAAGCCGGATTGCGCCGGACAGCAGTGGATAGGCGGGTGCCTTCTCCGCCCCATGGGCAATCGCCGCATCGCGGTGTTCGCGCTCATCCTCACGGAATTCCTCGATCATGGCAGACAATTCGGGATCACTGTCATTTTCGGCCAGTTCATCGAGCTGGTCGGAGTAATGCTTGTCGATCTCTTCCTCGACCGCAGCGGTACAGGCCATCGCTGCTTCAGGGCCGAGCAAGGCCGTCCCCGCGCCCAATGCGTATCCCGCAGCCGACCAGAACGGGTGCAGGATTGTCGGGCGCACGCCGCGCTTGGCCATCAGTGCATTGAATTTTTCATGATGGCCGACTTCCTGTTCTGCCATCGCCTTGATCTCGGCGGACAGCGGGTGCCGATCACCCATGACCGCCAGTTGCCCGGCATAAATCCGTGTCGCGCCGAATTCACCGGCCTGATCAACGCGGATCATCCGTTCGATATCGGGTTTGCCTGTCATCTTACTCATGCTTCACCTGTTTTACCTGATCTGGCGAGCAATCCGAAAATCGCAAGCGCGCTGCCGCAGGAGATCAGGAAATTCCAACCTGCAAGGCTAACGCCCAACAGGCTCCAAGGTGCCTGATCGCAGCGCACCATTGGCGCATTGAGAATGGCATCGAGCGCGTTCCCGCCATCGGAACCCGCAGTCGTGGCGCATCCGGTAATGCCTTCCCACCAGCCATATTCAACGCCGGCATGGAAACCACCAATAAATCCGGAGGCGAATATCGCCAACGCAGCAAGCGCAATCCAGAGCTTTTTCGGAGAAATCGCGTAAGAAAGCAGACCCAAGGCGACGGCAGCAAAATGCGGCCAGCGCTGCCACCAGCACATTTCGCACGGATACAGGCCAAAGCCATATTCGGAGATATAGGCACCGCCCAGCAACAGAGCGGGTATGGCAACAGCTATCTGCTGCGCCAATCGGACCGAAGGTGAAGCAATCATGCTGCCTCTATCGGTGGTTTAGCGCGCGCTTGCAACCGATGTCCGGCTGGTCCGGCGCAGAGTTTCAAGCGCATAATGCAGCTGGAAATCCTCGACGCCTTGCTTTTCCAGCTCGGCGGCAGTCAGCTGGAAGCGCGGATCATCGCGCTTGTCGGTTTCCAGCGCCTCATCTTCCAGCGCCAGTTCGTTGACCAGATGACCGCGCAAATCGGACTCGCGCAGACGGAACTTGGCCCGCTTTTCCAGATCAGGATCGGAAAGTTGCGGAACCTTGATATCCGGACGAATACCGCCTTCCTGCACCGACTTGCCCGCCGGTGTGTAGTAGCGTGCCGTTGTCAGCTTCAATGCACTGTCACGGGTTAGCGGCAGCAATGTCTGGACGCTGCCTTTGCCGAAGCTTTGCTGGCCCATGATTACGGCTCGGCGATGGTCCTGCAATGCACCGGCAACGATTTCGGATGCCGAAGCAGAGCCTTCATCAATCAGAACGACCATCGGAACATCATCAGCGATTTCGCCGCGGAAGACGGTTTCGGAATCATAATAGATGGTCTCGCCCGTCGCGCGGCCACGCTGCGATACGATCCGGCCCTTGTCGAGGAACAGGTC
>JAHDDJ010000194.1 GCA_020629385.1 Erythrobacter sp. | reverse complement strand
GCGAGCTGGATGGTGCAGCGGGTAGCGAGGCCAGCCGCGACGATGTTCTTGGCCAGATAGCGGGTGATATACGCCGCTGAACGGTCAACCTTGGTACAATCCTTGCCACTGAATGCGCCGCCGCCATGCGGTGCTGCGCCGCCATAGGTGTCGACGATAATCTTGCGGCCGGTAAGGCCCGCATCACCGTCAGGTCCGCCGATTACGAATGATCCGGTCGGGTTGATATGCCATTTGGTCGCATCGCTGAGGAAGCCATCAGGCAGGATACCGGCAACGACATCCTTGACGTAGGATTTGAGCTCTGCCTCTTTTTCACCCTCGTCATAGCCGACGGCATGCTGGCTTGAGACAACCACAGCGGTACACGCAACGGGCTTCCCGTCTTTGTAGCGCAAAGTGACCTGGCTTTTGGCATCGGGCTCAAGAAATGGTGCTTTGCCGTTTTTGCGGTCCGCTGCCATCTGGTGCAGAATCTTGTGGCTGTAATCGATCGGGGCAGGCATCAGATCGGGCGTTTCATCGCAGGCAAAGCCGAACATGATGCCCTGGTCGCCAGCACCTTCATCCTTGTTTCCGCTGGCATCAACGCCTTGCGCAATATGCGCCGACTGGCCGTGAAGGTGGTTTTCGAAGGTCAGCGTTTCCCAGTGGAAACCCTCTTGCTCGTAACCGATCTCGCGCACGGTATTGCGCACCGTGTCTTCGATCTCCTGCTCGACACCCGGTGCCCAGTTGCCCTCTGTATCCATGATCCCCTTGCCACGAATCTCACCGGCAAGAACAACCCGCTGGGTGGTCGTCAGCGTTTCGCAGGCAACGCGTGCCTCGGGGTCTTTTGACAGAAACAGATCGACAATTGCATCGGAAATTTGATCCGAAACCTTGTCCGGATGCCCTTCGGAAACGCTTTCCGAGGTGAACAGATAATCGCTACGCATGGAACCCCATATAAAGAAATCTTTATGTGTTGCCCGTTACCTAGCTTCGTCGCACCCGTGTGGCAACCATGGAAAGCGCAATAAACAGGATTGCCCAGCCAAGCGGAAGTATGTTGCCCCATCGTGCAAAAAGCGTGGGCTGTTTGGCGGGCGGCACAAGACCGTCGATCCGGGCAGCGTAGCGCATTCCAATGTGATCGCGCACCACGCCATTGGCGTCGATGACAGCGCTGATCCCTGTCGTTGTAGAGCGCAACACCGGCAAACCTTCTTCCAGTGCACGCAACCGTGCCTGTGCAAGGTGCTGTGGAGGCCCCCATGACCCGAACCAGCCATCGTTGGATGGATTGAAGATGTAATCAGGCCGGTTCTCGGGATCGACGACATTGCCGGAAAACACAATCTCGTAGCAAATCTGGATTCCTGCCTTGCCCCAAGCGCCCAGCTCCAGCGTTTGCGGTCCGGGCCCGGGCAAAAAGTCGATCGTGCCCGCTACCAGCCGCGTTGCACCGAGCGGCTCCAGCAGCCAGCGCAGCGCCAGATATTCGCCGTAGGGAACCAGATGCGCCTTGTCGTATCCCGCAACGATCTCGCCATTTTCGTTGAGCGCCGTCACTGCGTTGCGCGCCCCGTAAGCGCGGCCATCCTTGATTTCCAGATCGACGGCTCCTGTTAGCAACATGCCACCTTCCCCTGCAACGCGCCCCAACCGGTAGCGTGCAAAAGCCGGATCGGCGGCGACAGTCATCTGGCGATAATAGCGTTCCGGATAGCCATCGCGGATATAGTCCGGCACGCCCGATTCCGGCCACAGCACCAGCCGCGTATCTACTTCGCGCTGTTTTATGGACAGCGAGGCTGCACGCAGGAAATGTCCTTCGAACTTCGACCCGTCATTCAGCTCTTCCTGCCGGATATCAGGCTGCACCAATGTGAATGCGAGAGTACCCTCTTCTTGTGCAGGTTGGGGCACATACATCGCCGCAACGATTGCCACAGCCAGCAAGGCCATCGCCCCCCATCGGCGAGAAAGAAACAGCGCCAGCAACCCGCCAGCAAGCAAGACGGCGACGGCAGACAATGCGTAAGTGCCAAGCCATGGCAAGATCAGCGCGATACCGGGTCGCTCAAAGCCGCCTAACAGGATCAACCCCAAAGGATCCCAGGCAAATCCGGTAAACACCCAGCTGCGCAGCCACTCGGTTATCGCCCAGCATCCTGCCATAAGCGGGATGAACAGAGCCACGGATGCCCCCTTCCAAAGCAACCGCGCAAAAATCGCTGCCAATGCAGGGTAAACCGCAAGATAGAGCGCCAGCAGGGGCACGGCGAGCCAGCCAAGCTGTGGCGGCATCGTTTCCTGATAGGTGAAGGCGTGCGCAATCCAGTTGTTGGCGACGGTGAAATGCGCAACGCCAAAGAACCAGCCAAGCTTGCCCGCTACGCGCCAAGTCTCTGCGCTGAAAATTATCCAGACAAATCCGGCCACGGCCAGCAGTGCGAGCGGATACCAAGCCAAAGGCGGAAAGCCGGTTGCCGCCAACGCGCCAAAAGCCAGCGCAGACAGCTTGGGATACTGGTCCAACCAGTTCCCAAAGCTGCGTAATACGCTCTCAGTTTTTGCCGGAAGGGCGGTCATATCCGTCCCCTCGTCCGTGCGATCCAAACGGTCAAGCCTTAGCCGACCGCTTCGACTGCCTCGTCATCATCGCTAGCCTTGCGGCGGCGCGGTGCGCGCTTGGGCTTTGCTGGAGGCGCTTCGTCAGACGTTTCGCCGATTGCAGGCGGCAATGCCGATGCATCGATTTCACCATCATCGGAGACGGGTTGCGGCTTGGGTTTGCGGGTGCGCTTGGTCTCGCGCTTGAACGAAGGTTCACCATCTTCGCCTTCGTCGCCCTGTTCGCCTTCTTCATTACGCTCTTTACGACCACGGCCACGACCATTGGATGTGCGGCGATCATCGCCACCATCATCCTGGTCATCACGGCGACCGCGTGAACGACGGTTGTTGCGGCGGTTATCGTCGCCATCCTCGTCATCATTCTCATCGGAATTGTCGCCGCGTTCTTCCTGACGTTTGGCGCGCGCTTCTTCCTGACGCGCCTTGTTGTCAGCGATTACGCGAAAATAGTGATCGGCGAATTGCAGATAATATTCCGCCTGTACGCGGTCGCCATTATGCTGGGCGTCCTGCGCAAGCTTCTTGTATTTATCCAGCAATTGCGGCGCATTACCGCGTGCCCGGCTGTCAATCCGGTTCTGTGAATTCGGATTGCCGCCCTGATTCCGGTTGTTGCGTCCGCGACCGCGGCGATTGTTATTACGATTGTTATTCAAGGAATTCTCTTCCCGGTAGCGACCTTTGATGGCGATCTTGCCAGTCTGGCCCAAAACAAACCCCCGACCCTGCCCGCGCTAAAGCACGCATATGGCCCCATCTGCTCTTGCCTGTATCCGCATCGCATGAGCGCTGAGGCGCAAGCGGTTCGCAAATGTTGGAGCTAGACCGGGTTGGAGGCGCTTCTGCCCAAAACCGCTGGTCTGGAGACAGGCGTAACCGCTGATTCGCGCTTTGCCAAGCCCCTATGTGAGCAGCAGCGCACGCGGCCTGTGGGCAAGATCGCGAAAAAGCTGGGCCTCAAAGCCCGCCGCATGAGCGATTGTCGCAACCGAATCGGCCTGTTCATGGCCGATTTCGAGCACCACGCAGCCATCCTCGTGCAGCAAATCGCGCAATTGGGGGATAAGAATCTTGTAATCATCCAGCCCGTCTTCACCTGCGAACAGGGCCGATGCCGGTTCAAATTTGCCAACATCGGGATCCAGCTTTGCATCGCTTTCGACATAGGGCGGGTTGCAAATCACCAGATCGAAACGGCCAAGGTTCTCGCGCCACCCTTCCACTGTCCAGTCGCCGTGCAGGATATGGGCGCGTTCGGAAACACCCAGAGTTGCAGCATTGGATGCTGCCACCGCGACCGCACCGAGCGAGGCATCCAAACCCACCCCTTCGGTCTGTTCACGCTCTGCCAGCAATGTCAGCAGCAATGCTCCAGACCCGGTGCCCAAGTCGAGTATTCGCGCAGCCCCCATGAGCCTGTCCAGCGCAACGCCAATCAGCGTCTCGCTATCCGCTCGCGGTATAAGGACATTGGCGTTGACCAGAAACTCGCGTCCGAAAAATTCCTGCCGTTCGAGGATATATGCCACCGGTTCATGGCGGAGCCTGCGTTCCAGCATGAAGGCAAATTCCTCCGGTACAGTCAGATCACGCGCTTTGAGCAACATTTCCGAACGGGAAACTTCCAGCGCCGCCGCCATCAGCAATTCTGCATCGAGCCTTGCCGTGTCGGATGTTTTCACCAATCGCGCAGCGGCTTCGCGCAGGGCAT
>JAHDDJ010000193.1 GCA_020629385.1 Erythrobacter sp. | reverse complement strand
TTGTCTTCTTCAGCGAACTTCTCGGCGTCCTGAACCATCTGCTCGATGTCGGATTCGTTAAGGCCACCGGAAGCCTGAATACGGATTTGCTGTTCCTTGCCCGTACCCTTGTCTTTGGCAGACACGTTCACAATGCCGTTGGCGTCGATATCGAAGGTAACTTCAATTTGCGGTACACCACGTGGTGCGGCCGGAATTCCGACGAGGTCAAACTGGCCAAGCAGCTTGTTGTCCGCCGCCATTTCGCGCTCACCTTGACCAACGCGGATCGTCACCGCTTGCTGATTGTCTTCAGCAGTCGAATACGTCTGCGACTTTTTGGTAGGGATCGTGGTGTTGCGGTCGATCATGCGGGTGAACACGCCGCCCAGCGTTTCGATACCCAGCGACAGCGGGGTAACGTCGAGCAGCAGCACGTCTTTCACGTCGCCCTGAAGCACGCCAGCCTGAATGGCCGCACCCATCGCAACAACTTCGTCCGGGTTCACGCCGGTGTGCGGTTTCTTGCCGAAGAACTCTTCAACAACTTCGCGAACTTTGGGCATACGGGTCATGCCGCCGACGAGGATCACTTCGTCAACGCCGCCCTTGTCGATGCCCGCATCTGCCAAAGCTTTCTTGCAAGGCTCCAGCGTGCGCTTGATCAAGTCGCCAACCATCTTTTCGAGGTCGGAGCGGCTGATTGTTTCCACGAGGTGCAGCGGAGTGGAAGAACCACCTTCCATGCGTGCGGTGATGAACGGCAGGTTGACTTCCGTCGTCTGCGAGCTCGAAAGTTCGATCTTCGCTTTTTCGGCTGCTTCCTTCAGGCGCTGAAGAGCGAGCTTATCGGTCTTCAGGTCCATGTTTTCCTTCTTGTTGAAGGCAGCAGCGAGATGTTCGACGATTGCGTTATCGAAGTCTTCACCGCCGAGGAATGTATCGCCATTGGTCGACTTCACTTCAAAGACGCCGTCACCGATTTCCAGAACCGATACGTCAAAAGTACCACCGCCAAGGTCATAGACCGCGATGGTTTTGCCGTCGTCCTTGTCCATACCGTAGGCGAGCGCAGCGGCGGTTGGCTCGTTGATGATGCGCAGAACTTCCAGGCCAGCAATCTGGCCGGCGTCTTTGGTTGCCTGACGCTGGGCGTCGTTGAAGTATGCAGGAACCGTAATAACCGCCTGGGTTACGGTTTCGCCGAGATAGCTCTCAGCCGTTTCTTTCATCTTTTGCAGGATGAATGCAGAAATCTGCGAAGGGCTATAATCTTCGCTACCAGCTTTGACCCATGCGTCGCCGTTCTTGCCTTTGACGATCTGGTACGGAACGAGGTCCATATCTTTCTTCGTCATCGGATCGTCGAACCGGCGGCCGATAAGGCGCTTGATCGCGAACAATGTGTTGTCCGGGTTGGTTACGGCCTGACGCTTCGCCGGCTGACCGATAAGACGTTCATCGTCTTTGGTGAATGCTACGATCGACGGCGTAGTGCGCGCGCCTTCGGAATTTTCGATAACTTTCGGCTTGCCGCCGTCCATAACCGCAACACAGGAATTGGTGGTGCCGAGGTCGATACCGATTACTTTAGCCATGGATTCCCCACTTTATGCTCATTGTTGGACGCCGCTTGTTGGCCCTCCGTCCAAGGCAAGGCCGATCAGCAGCTCGATTTCTGAAGCGGATATAGGTGCGGTTTTGGTTGGCACAAGGGATGGAGACAGCTAGTTTGGTAACAAACAGATTCAGGAGAATTATCCGTGCATACCCGTAGTTTTGCTGCTCTCGCACTTGGCCTTGCGGCATTGAACCTCGCAGCATGCGGAGAACAGCCAGCCGAAGTCGAACAAGCACCGGAAGGGGTTGCAGGATTGACTGTGGAGAATGCGCGGTTGATTTTGCCTGCAGTCAGCGGAAATCCTGCTGCGGTATATTTTGATATTACCTATGACGGCGATGTTGACGCAACTCTTAGCGCTGTAGCGGTCGAAGGTGCAGCAAACACGATGATGCATCAATATGGCGAAAAGGATCTGAAGGTTCAGATGATACCGCTGGATCCGGTACCGTTGACGAAAGGCGCACAACTGTCTTTCGAACCGGGCGGCAAACACGTCATGGCAATGGGCGTATCCGAAGAATTGACTGCGGGGGCCAAAACCGAAGTTACCTTGATTATGGGATCGGGTGACAAGACCACCGTGATGGCAGACGTTAAAGGCGCCGGGGAAGATCGCTGAATTCCACCCGATCACAAGACGATGTGGCTTTTTGTCCGGTCGGCGGTGAGCGTGGGCTAACTTCTGGCGAAATCACCCTTGCCCGAAGCGTTTTTGGCAGTGCCATAAATTACGACAAAGTGCGGTTGCGACGCAAACGGTGGTTTCCGTTTCAGCCGCGTAACGTCACCATGGCACCGCGGGGGCACATTTATTTTCATCCGGGCGGATCAGCCTATTGCGACGACTTTTCCCGAGAAAGCCTGTCGCGGCAGGGCTTCTTCATCCACGAGATGGTCCATGTGTGGCAGGCTCAGCAAAAGGGCAGTTGGTGGCTGGTATTCAACCGTCTGCCTTGGGCGCGGTATCACTATAGCCTGCAACCCGGGTGGCCTCTTTCACGTTACGGTATCGAGCAGCAGGCCGAAATCGTGAAGCACGCTTTCTGGCTACGAAATGGCGCACAGGTAGCAGGTGTGGCGGATAAACGAGCTTATGATTTGCTCGTTAACTTCCCAGACGCGAAGACATAAACTGCGCAAGATCATGTATTTATGATCTTATCCACCAGCCTGCTTGAGTAGAAAAGTTTCATTTGATACTAACGCATCTGTTGTCCGGGCGGCCAAACCCGCGCCCGGCCGATAGGTACACTCATGAAATTATCTGACTATGCAATGTCGCGCGAGCGTGGCTTCCTTTCGACCTATGAGATCGACGAGGTCAAAATGCCTGACAGGTTTGACGCGATACGTCATGCCGCCTCCAGACTGTCCGGCATGATTACGACCGGAAGGGTTCGCCACTGGCTGGACCAGCTTGAAGATCCGAAAATTGAAGAGTGGGTCAGGACTGCGCCTGAGGAACAAGTTCGGACCCTGATGGTACATTACAGCTTTTTCGTACAAACCTATGTCTGGGGTGAGGCCGACCCGCCTGCCCATCTTCCAGCCAATCTGGCGCGGCCAATGGTTGCCCTCGCGGATCAGCTGGGTCAGGCACCTTTGCTGCCATATTCCGGATATGTGCTCGACAATTGGTCCCGGTTCGACAAATCAGGACCGATCACTCTCGAGAACGTGTACATGTACCAGAATTTCGCTGGTGGTGATGATGAAAACTGGTTCGTGACCATCCACGTCGCGATCGAGGCTCAGGCTGGTGTTCTGTTGGACAATGCCACGAAACTGATCGATGCCGCGAATTCCAAAGATGAAGCCGAAGCAGAGCGCTTGCTGCTTGAAATGAACGAAGCGTGGGAGCGCATCTATGATGTGTTCAAGCGGATGACAGAACGCTGCGATCCTTACGTCTATTTCCACAGGGTCCGCCCATATATCCATGGCTGGGCGAACAACCCGGCGCTCGATGGCGGCCTGATTTATGAGGGCGTCGACAAGTATGGAGGCAAGCCACAAGCCTTGCGTGGCCAGACTGGCTCACAAAGCTCGATTGTTCCGGCAATGGACGCATTGTTCGGAGTTCATCACAGTGATGATCCGTTGAAAAGTTTCCTCGATGAGCTTCATCACTATCGCCCGGTCAATCATCGCAGGTTTATCGAGGATTTGGCCGCAAACTCCAATTTGCGGCCGTTCGTCGAGCAATCCGGCTCGCAGTCGCTCAAAGATGCATTCAATGCCTGTGTCGAACAGGTTGCACGCTTCCGCACAAGACATCTCGAATATGCCGCCAGCTACATCAACAAGCAGGCCGGTTCGATTTCAGGCAATGATCCGGATGTTGGAACGGGCGGCACACCGTTTATGAAATATCTGAAAAAGCACCGGGACGAAAACCGCGCGCAGGTGGTTTGAACATGGTCCTCCCCGGCCTCGTGGTCGGGGAGTTTCCCTATCAGTCAGGTTTCTTTGCTACGCCAACCATTGCAGGCCGCAACAAACGATCCTTGATCATGAAGCCTGCCTGCATTTCCTGCACAATCGTGCCCGGTTCATGCTCGTCGGACGGGATTTCCATCATGGCTTGATGCTGGTTGGGATCAAGCGGTAGGCCCATAGAGGCGATCCGGCTGATCCCGTGCTGTCCGAAAACCTTGTCCAGTTCGCGCTGCGTGGCTTCGATACCTGCAACAAGGCCTTTGAATTTTTCGTCTTCGCGCAAATCAGCAGGCACGGAGTCGATTGCGCGTG
>JAHDDJ010000192.1 GCA_020629385.1 Erythrobacter sp. | reverse complement strand
GCCTTAGCCCTTCTCTTCGATGATCTCGACCATGTGGGGGATGCTTTCGACCATGCCGCGGACGGAAGGAGTGTCTTCCAGCTCGCGGGTCTTGTGCATCTTGTTCAGGCCCAGACCGATCAGCGTTGCACGCTGTTTTGCGGGGCGGCGGATCGGGGAGCCGATCTGCTTAACAACAATCGTTTTTGCCATGGTTTAGGCCTCCTCAGCGACTTGAGCGGATGCGTCAGGCGCATCGTCACGCTTGGGCAGGATGTCTGCCACTTTCTTACCACGACGCTGGGCGACGGAACGAGGCGATGCCTCTTTCTTCAGGCCGTCGATCGTGGCGCGGATCATGTTGTAGGGGTTCTGGGAACCGATGGACTTGGCCACCACGTCCTGAATGCCCAGCATTTCGAACACAGCACGCATCGGACCACCGGCGATGATACCGGTACCTTGCGGTGCGGTGCGCATCACAACGCGGCCAGCGCCGTGACGGCCTTCCATGTCGTGGTGCAGCGTGCGGCCTTCGCGCAGCTGAACGCGGATCATCTGACGCTTGGCCTGTTCAGTAGCTTTGCGGATCGCCTCAGGAACTTCCTTGGCCTTACCCTTACCAAAGCCGACGCGGCCTTTCTGGTCACCTACAACCACGAGAGCTGCGAAGCCAAAGCGCTTACCACCCTTCACGGTTTTGGAGACACGGTTGATCGCGACCAGACGGTCGGCGAATTCTGGAGCTTCTTCCCGATCCCGGCCTTTGCCGCGACGGTTTTCACGTTCTGCCATGAGAACATCCTTTGATTGGTGGCCAGCTTTGGCCGGTTATCTCAATCCAAGTGGGCAGATGCCCCCGGATCATCGGAGGGGCGCGAACGCCCCTCACAGTTTGGTTAGACTTTCAGACCGCCTTCGCGGGCTGCATCGGCCAGAGCCTTGATCTTGCCGTGGAAGAGGAACCCACCACGGTCGAACTGGGCTTCGGTCACGCCTGCTTTCTTGGCGCGCTCTGCAATAGCAGCACCCACCTTGGCAGCAGCTTCGACGTTGTTCTTGCCGACAACGCCCAGACCCTTTTCGAGGGAGGACGCGGACGCCAAAGTCACGCCGTTCACATCGTCGATCAGCTGTGCGCTGATGTTCTTGGACGAACGGTGCACAGACAGACGAGGCTGACCATTGTTGACCTTGCGCAGCTTGTTGCGAACACGCAGGCGGCGCTTGATGAAGAGTTGACGCTTGGAGTTTGCCATCGGTCTTACCTCTTACCTTCTTTGCGGAAGATGTACTCATCCACATACTTGATGCCCTTGCCCTTGTAGGGCTCCGGCTTGCGCCATTCGCGGATGTTTGCCGCAACCTGACCAACAAGCTGCTGGTCAGCGCCTTCGACAACGATCTGCGTGGGCTTTGGTGCGGTGACGGTCACGCCTTCGGGGACGATGAAGTCCACGTCGTGCGAATAACCGAGGTTCAGCTTCAGGGTGTTGCCCTGCATCTGAGCACGGTAACCAACACCGTTGATTTCAAGCTCTTTCTTGAAGCCGTCGGTCACGCCCGTCACCAGGTTCTGGATCTGGGTGCGGGACATGCCCCACTGCTGGCGGGCGCGCTTGGACTTGCCGCGCGGATCCACCTTTACAGTGTTTTCTTCAAGCGTGATGGTCACGTCATCCGTGGCCGTGAAAGTGCGGGTGCCCTTGGGGCCCTTCACTTCGACAGTCTGGCCGGACACAGAGGCGGTTACGCCGCTGGGCAGTTCGACCGGTTTCTTACCAATACGAGACATCTTGCACTCCTTAGAATACGGTGCAGAGCACTTCGCCGCCAACTTTGTTGGCACGAGCGTTCGCATCCGACATCACACCTTTGGAGGTGGAGACAATCGACACGCCGAGGCCCTGACGGACGGACGGAATGTCATTGACGCCCATGTACACGCGACGACCGGGCTTGGAGACCCGCTTCACTTCGCGAATAACAGGGGTGCCTTCGTAGTACTTCAGGCTGATTTCGAAAGCCGCGTGGCCGCGCTCATCCTTCGTGGCTTCATAGCCGCGGATGTAACCTTCGTCTGCCAACACATCGAGCACCCAGCCACGCAGCTTGGACGCAGGTGTTGCCACCGTGGACTTGCCGCGCATTTGGCCGTTGCGGATGCGGGTCAGCATATCACCGATAGGATCGTTCATCTGTAACCCTCCTTACCAGCTGGACTTGACCATGCCGGGGATTTCGCCGTTGGAACCGAGGTCCCGCAGTGCGATCCGGCTGATCTTGAGCTTGCGGTAGTACGCGTGCGGACGTCCCGTAAGCTGGCAGCGGTTGTGAAGACGCGTGGGAGAGGAGTTGCGGGGCAGTTTGGCGAGTGCCAGACGTGCCTTGAAGCGCTCTTCCATCGGCTTCGATTCATCGTTTGCGATTTCTTTCAGTGCGGCGCGTTTCGCTGCGTACTTTTCTACGAGCTTCTGACGCTTCACTTCGCGGGCGATCATGGATTTTTTAGCCATATCTCAAATTCCCCTTAGCTGTTGAACGGCATGTTGAAATGCTTCAACAGCGCTTTTGCTTCTGCGTCAGTCTCGGCAGTGGTGCAGATCACGATGTCCAGACCCCAAACTTCGTCGACTTTGTCGAAGTTGATTTCGGGGAAGACGATGTGTTCCTTCATGCCCATGGCGTAGTTGCCACGACCATCGAACGATTTGCCGGACACGCCGCGGAAGTCACGGATGCGAGGCATTGCGATGGTGATCAGACGATCGAGGAATTCAAACATGCGGTCACCGCGCAGGGTCACCTTGGCACCCAGCGGCATGTCTTCACGAACGCGGAAGCCAGCGATGGACTTCTTTGCTTTGGTGATGACGGCCTGCTGACCGGCGATTGCGGTGAGGTCTTCCTGAGCCGATTTGGCTTTCTTGGAGTCTTTCACAGCTTCTGCGCCAGCACCGATGTTCAGGACGATCTTGTCCAGACCCGGGATCTGCATGTCGTTCTTGTAGCCGAACTCTTCCTTCATCGCAGCGCGGATCTTGGAAGCGTATTCAGCCTTCAGGCGGGGGGTGTAGTTTGCAGTGTCGAGCATCAGATCACGTCCCCTGTTGTCTTGGCGAAGCGAACCTTCTTGTCGCCGTCCATCTTGAAGCCGACGCGGGACGCTTTGCCGTTCTTGTCGACAATCGCCAGGTTGGACAGGTCGATCGGCATCGCCTGCGGCGTACGACCACCCTGCTGGGTCTGGGATTGCTTCACGTGGCGGATGGCGATGTTGATGCCGGACACAACGGCCTTACCGGCCTTCGGGTCAACAGACGAAATCTCGCCCGTTTTACCTTTGTCCTTGCCGGCCAGCACGATGACCTTGTCGCCTTTGCGGAGTTTAGCAGCCATCTTACAGCACCTCCGGAGCGAGCGAGATGATCTTCATGAAGTTCTTCGCACGCAGCTCACGAACCACGGGCCCGAAGATACGGGTGCCGACAGGCTCGTTGTTGTTGTTGAGGATGACGGCGGCGTTGCGATCAAAGCGGATCGCGGTGCCGTCTTCACGACGGACTTCCTTGGCGGTGCGCACGACGACGGCCTTACGGACGTCACCTTTCTTCACGCGACCACGCGGGATTGCTTCCTTGACCGACACCACGATGATGTCGCCCACGGATGCGTAACGACGGTGGGAACCGCCGAGCACCTTGATGCACTGAACACGGCGCGCGCCGCTGTTGTCAGCAACATCCAGGTTGGTCTGCATCTGGATCATTTGGGTTTCTCCTGACCTTTGAACTCAGCGTAATCCGTCGCTGGCTCAGGGTTTCACGAAACGGGGGTGTGTCCGCCTTAGGCGATCACCTCCCAGCGTTTGGTTTTCGACTTCGGTGCACATTCCTGAATGCGGACGGTGTCACCAACGTTGAACTGGTTGTTCTCGTCGTGAGCCCGGTACTTCTTGGACTTACGGACGGTTTTCTGAAGCAGCGGGTGCTTGAAGCGACGCTCGACGGACACAGTCACGGTCTGGGCGTTTTGGTTGGAGGTCACGACCCCCTGCAGGATACGCTTGGGCATATTCTTAAGCCTCCGCAGCAGCGGCAGCTGCTTTTTCGTTCAGAATGGTTTTCACACGGGCTGCATCACGCTTCACGGAACGCATGCGGGCAGTGTTCTCAAGCTGGCCAGTGGCCTGCTGGAAACGCAGGTTGAAGGCCTCTTTTTTCAGGGCTGCAAGTTCATCACGCAGCTGGTCGGGGGTTTTATCCCGAAGTTCATTGGCGTCCATCGGACGGCTCCTTTGTCAACATCACCGGCGAGCCTTTGCATGCGTTGCGCAATACGAAAGTGACCCGATTCTCCGGTGGAGTGGGTTAGATTGGGCGCGTATAGGGGGTTGGG
>JAHDDJ010000191.1 GCA_020629385.1 Erythrobacter sp. | reverse complement strand
GCCCGCGCAGAGAAAGACTTTGCAACCTCTGACGCGATCCGTGACGAGATGGCCGCGAAAGGCGTCGACCTGATGGATGGCGACCCGCTGGGCTGGGAGTGGAAGCTGGGGTGACGCTTTAGTTGTGAGGCCGCAACACCCAGCAATTGATCGAGAAACGCGCATCATCGAATGCGTCGCCGGGTACTGATACTGGCTTCACTTCGTGTCTGACGAATGACGGGAAGGCGACCAACCGGTTGTGCTGTGGTGCGATTAGCTCCGGCTGACCATCGCCAAAGATCGGGTAAAGAGCCAGCTCTCCGCCGGTGAATCCGGATGGCTGACGGTTCACGTAATAGATCAGGCTCAAAATTCGGTCGGCAGTGCTATTGGTGCGCGCGGCGTGGGTCAGCGTATCGACATGGGGCGTGTATAATCCTCCATCGCGATAGGCTGCCGCATCGATATCGATAATCGGGCTTGCCAAGGGCTCCACACCGCAGGCTTTGCTGATCGCCGGTAAAGCCTGCGTCAGCTTTTCAGCATAATGATCTGCCAGTGCAAACCTCTCGAATGGCAGCTTGTAAGCGCTTCTGATGCTATCATCGACAAACAGCCCGCCTTCCCGGTCGAGGATACCACCTGTGGTGAACTGGTCCTCTTGCTCCAGCAAATATGCCAGAATTTCGTCCGCCATGTCGTTCTCGAGGAACCCGTCGATCACATGATGCGGGGCGCGGCGAGTGGCACTGCTCTTGACGGCGGCTGCGCTATCCTGTTCCGTTTCGCCCGACATCAAGGGAGCCTTTCTGCATGACCACTGCCGTCCTTAGCGCGCTTATCCAACCGATGGTCGAGCCGCATATTCCCGAAGGAATTGATGCGCAATTCTACACATCGGTCGAGGAATTGCACGCGCTTGCACCCCAGGCCGAGATTGGCTGGTTCGATATGAACGAGAAAGAACCCATGATCGAGGCGGTCAAACGGGCGGAGAAGCTCAAATGGCTCAACTCGATCTATGCCGGCCTTGATTTCCTGCCGCTCGATCTGTTGCAGCAGCGCGGCACGCTGATCACCAATGGCGCCGGTATCAATGCCATCGCGATTGCTGAATATGTGGTGATGGGCATGCTCACCATCGCCAAGGATTACCGCACTGTGGTGCGTGCGCAGGACAAGCACGAATGGCTGATGGATTCGCCGGGCAAGCTGGAGCTGGCCGGAACCCGCGCTTTGTTGCTCGGGTTCGGGGCCATTGGCCAGCAGGTCAAACCGCGGCTGGAGGCGTTCGGTGTCGAGGTCGTGCCGGTGCGCCGCTCGGCTGCCGACGGTGCTCTCGGGCCGGATGAATGGCGCGGGCGTCTGGGCGAGTTTGACTGGGTCATTCTTGCCGTCCCGGCGACAGGTGAAACCGACGGTATGATCGGCGCGGACGAGCTGGCGGCGATGAAAAGCACCGCTGTTCTGGTCAATGTCGCGCGTGGTACCGTGGTTGATCAAGATGCATTGGTCGATGCCTTGCAGGCCAAACGGATCGGCTCTGCCTTGCTCGATGTCACAACGCCGGAGCCGCTGCCTGCCGATCATCCGCTGTGGTCGCTGGAAAATGCCCACGTCACCATGCATCTTTCGGGCCGTGCGCAGAATTCGATGTTTGTCCGCTCGGCCCAGCGCTTTGTCAAAAATCTCCAAGCCTATGTCGGTGGCGGTCAGCTAGAGCCCGTCTTCGATCCGGTGCGCGGATATTGAACATTGCATCGGGCGGTGACACCCGCCGGTGCATTTGTTAGGTCACACGGATTAAGGCAAGGCGGCTTAGATCGCCTGCAAGAATGGTCGCACGGGATTACACGATGCCTTCCAGGGGCATCCGCAAGGGGGAGTGCGCAATGGCCGATACACAAAAAGCATCCGATCTGTTCATCGAATGTCTGGAAGAGGAAGGCGTCGAATATATTTTCGGCGTTCCGGGTGAAGAGAACCTCGATTTTCTCGAATCGCTTTCTTACTCGAAGAAGATCAAGCTGGTTTTGACCCGGCACGAACAGGGCGCGGGATTTATGGCGGCAACCTATGGCCGGCATACCGGCAAGACAGGTGTATGCCTTGCCACGCTTGGCCCCGGCGCGACAAACTTCGTGACAGCAGCTGCCTATGCCCAGCTGGGCGGTATGCCAATCCTGATGATCACGGGTCAAAAACCGATCAAGAAATCCAAGCAGGGCCGGTTCCAGATTCTCGACGTGGTGTCGATGATGGAGCCGATAACCAAATACACGCACCAGCTGGCCGCCGGTGACAATATCCCGAGCCGCGTGCGCGAATGTTTCCGCCTTGCCGAAGAAGAAAAGCCGGGCGCGACACATCTGGAATTTCCCGAAGATATTGCGGAAGAGCAGACTGACTCTCGCCCGCTCAAAGCATCGGTGGCCCGGCGTCCTTCGGCGGAACACAAAGCTGTGCGCCAGGCGGTCGAAGCGCTGGAGAAAGCTTCCAAGCCGGTTCTCGTGATTGGGGCAGGGGCCAATCGCAAGATGACAGGGCGAATGCTGCGCCAGTTTGTCGAGAAAACCGGTATTCCCTTTGTCACGACGCAAATGGGCAAAGGCGTGATCGACGAGCGTCATCCGCTATTCCTGGGCTGTGCGGCTCTGTCAGCGGGCGACTTTTGCCACCGCGCAATTCAGGATGCCGATTGCATCGTCAATATCGGCCATGATGTGATCGAAAAGCCGCCTTTCTTCATGGAACATGACGGCGCGACAGTGGTGCATGTCTCTACCAAAACCGCAGAGGTCGATCCGGTCTATTTCCCGCAGATCGAGGTGATAGGCGATATCGCCAATGCGATCTGGCAGATCAAGGAAGACATCGTCCCGCAAGGCAAGTGGGACTTCGCCAAGATGCTCGAATATCGCAAGGCCGAGGTCGCGCATACGCAGCCGCTGGCCGAGGATTCCCGCTTCCCCATTTTCCCGCCGCATCTGGTCCAGCAGGTGCGCGATTGTATGCCGGAGGACGGAATCATCTGTCTCGATAACGGCGTCTACAAAATCTGGTTTGCGCGCAATTACACCGCATATCTGCCGAACACAGTGCTGCTTGATAATGCGCTGGCGACGATGGGTGCAGGTCTGCCCTCTGCAATGATGAGCGCTATGCTCTATCCCGATCGCAAGGTCATGGCGATCTGCGGCGATGGCGGCTTCATGATGAACAGTCAGGAGATGGAAACCGCCGTCCGGCTGGGCCTCAACATGACCGTGCTGATCCTTCGCGATGATGCTTACGGCATGATCCGCTGGAAGCAGGCGAATATGGGCTTCAAGGATTACGGCCTGACCTATGGCAATCCCGATTTTGTCCAATATGCCGAAAGCTATGGCGCGCATGGCCACAGGGTCGAAAGCAGCGAGCATCTGACCGAAGTACTCGCCCACTGCCGCGATACGCCCGGGGTGCATCTGATCGATTGTCCGGTCGATTACACGGAGAACGACCAGATCCTGAATATCGACATCAAGGAACTGAGTGCAAAGCTCTGAGATCGTTGATGGTAAGGAGGACCCGATGGTCAAACTCAAAGAAATCTACCCGCTTTACCTCAACAACAAAGCGGTAACGCCGAATACCGATCTTGCGGTGACAGACAAATATACCGGGCAGATTGCATTCCGGACTGCTCTGGCGACACCCGATATTATCGATCAGGCGATTGCTGGCTCGGTACGAGCGACAGAGCCGATGGCCAAGATGGCCAGCTTCGAACGTCAGGCTGTTCTGCAGCACTGTGTTTCCCGGTTTCGCGAGCGTTATGACGAACTCGCCTATTCGCTATGTGTTGAGGCCGGAAAGCCGATCAAGGATGCCGAGGGCGAGGTCGACCGGCTGATCGACACATTCAAGATCGCTGCCGAGGAAGCTGTGCGCAATTATGGCGAAGTCCAGCCGCTGGATATTTCTGCACGGGCCAAGGGGTATATGGGCATGTGGAAGCGTGTGCCGATTGGACCGTGCAGCTTCATTTCACCCTTCAATTTCCCGCTCAATCTGGCCGCGCATAAAATCGCGCCAGCCATCGCGGTTGGCTGCCCGTTTGTTATGAAGCCCGCCAGCAAGACACCGCTTGGTGCGCTGATTATGGGCGAAGTATTGGCTGAAACCGATTTGCCAGAAGGAGCATTCTCGATCCTTCCTGCCAGCCGTGACGGGGCCGATCTGTTCACGACGGACGAGCGGCTAAAACTTCTCAGTTTCACCGGTTCGCCCGGGGTCGGTTGGGACCTGAAGGCCAAAGCCGGCAAGAAGCCGGTCATTCTCGAACTCGGCGGCAACGCGGCGGTGATTGTCGACAAGGATGCCGATCTTGACCACGCGCTGGAGCGGATCATTTTCGGCGC
>JAHDDJ010000190.1 GCA_020629385.1 Erythrobacter sp. | reverse complement strand
CGGTTGAAAAACGGCTGGAGCATGCGCTGGTCAAAGGCATTGATGCCGATATTGTCGCCGATACCGAAGAAATGCGCGCCGCCACCGAAGCGGCAGGTGGCCGCCCGATCGAAGTGATCGAAGGTCCGTTGATGGACGGGATGAATGTCGTCGGCGACCTGTTTGGCAGCGGCAAGATGTTCCTGCCGCAAGTGGTCAAATCGGCCCGCGTTATGAAAAAGGCCGTTGCGCATCTGATCCCGTTTATTGAAGCTGAAAAAGAAGAAGGCGCGAAGGCCAAGGGCAAGATCGTGATGGCGACCGTCAAAGGCGACGTGCACGATATCGGAAAGAACATCGTCGGCGTGGTCCTGCAGTGTAACGGCTATGAAGTGATCGATCTGGGCGTGATGGTCCCGTGGTCGACCATTCTGGAAACGGCGAAGAAAGAAAATGCCGATATGATCGGCCTGTCCGGGCTGATTACGCCTTCGCTCGATGAAATGGTCACCGTTGCCGAGGAAATGCAGCGCGCGGGCATGTCGATGCCGCTGCTGATCGGAGGTGCGACCACCAGCAAGGTGCACACCGCGCTGAGGATCGACAATGCCTATGAAGGCCCGGTGATCCACGTGCTGGATGCAAGCCGCGCTGTCGGTGTCGCCAGCAAGCTCCTGTCAGACACTTTGCGCGATGATTTCGTGGGCGAAACAGCTGCCGATTATCAGAAAGTCCGCGATGTTCGCGAAGGCAAAGGGCAGAGCGAATTGCTTAGCTTAGAGGATGCCCGGGCCAATTATTATGACGCCTTTCTCAGCGACAAACCCGCGCCGCCTTTGCAACCCGGTGTGCATGTGTTCGATGACTGGTCGCTGGAAGATTTGCGTGACTATATCGACTGGACCCCATTCTTCCGCGCATGGGAATTGCACGGCACCTATCCTGCTATCCTCACCGACGAGGTGGTCGGCGAAAGCGCGCAGGCACTATGGGTCGACGCGCAGGCGATGCTTGACCGGATCGTCGAAGAAAAATGGCTGACGGCACGCGGCGTATGCGGTTTCTGGCCTTGCGCCCGCGATGGAGATGATGTGACCATTCATCGCGTTAACCGGGAGGAGCATGTGGTTCTCCCCTTCCTGCGCCAGCAGGTGAAGAAAAGCCGCGACCGCGCCAATATGTGCCTTGCCGATTTTATCGATCCGGCGGGCGACTGGATCGGCGGTTTTGCTGTCGGCATTCACGGAATTGACGAACATATCGCGCGCTTCAAAGCGGATAATGACGATTATTCGGATATCCTGCTGAAAGCTCTCGCAGACCGGTTTGCCGAAGCCTTTGCGGAGCGGCTGCACAAACATGTACGGACCGATCTGTGGGGCTACGCGCCGGGCGAGCAACTGGACAATTCGGCCCTGATCAAGGAACAATATCGCGGTATTCGCCCGGCTCCAGGCTATCCCGCCTGTCCCGACCACAGTTTGAAGCCGATCTTGTTCGACTTGCTCGACGCGCCCGAGAATGTAGGCCTGACGCTGACCGAAAGCTTCGCCATGTGGCCGACAGCTGCGGTGAGCGGGTTCTATTTCGGTCATCCTGAAAGCCAGTATTTCGGTGTTGCCCGTATCGGGCGGGACCAGCTGGAAGATTACGCGCAAAGGCGCGGAGTTGATCTGGCCACGGCCGAGCGCTGGCTCAGGCCCAATCTCGACTGATGACCTTGCCTGCGGGAAGGCTGGTCTGGATCGGCGCACTGGCTTTGCTGGCCTGTTATTGCGCGGTCTGGATCATCGTCGCACCGGGTCTCGCCATTGATCCGGCGCTGTTTGTGCTCCCTCTGGTGGGCGTTATCGGGGCGATCATTGCCAATACTTCCGGCACCGGCGGCGGCGTGGTGTTCGTGCCGGTGTTCAACGCCTTGAGCGATCATGGTGTAATGGCGCTAGATCCGCTCAGAGTGACAGCGATCTCGATGGCTATTCAGGCATTCGGGATGACGATGGGCGCATTGCGCTGGACAGACCGGCTGCTGCACCAACCTGCACCGGCTTTGAACGAAGCGGTGGTCCGCCCGCAAGATTACTGGCTGCTGAGTGCCATGGTGCTGGTTCTGTCTCTGCCCGCGATGTTGTGGGTGCAGCGTAACATCCTGTTCGATCCGCATATGGTGTTGATGGGTTACAAGGGCTTTTCGATTGTGCTGGGCTTGGCCCTGATCGGCGCGACCTGGACGATCAATCGTGACTTGCCGGAAAGGACCAAACTGGCCCCCGTTGATTTGGCTGTTCTCATGCTGATTGCCATTCCCGGCGGCGCAATCACCGCGTTATTCTCTGTCGGTATTGGCGAGCTAGTCGCCTTCTACCTGTTCCTGCGGCACTATCCTATTCTGCTCAGCGTTGGCACTGCCTGTGTGATTTCCTCTGTCAGCATGATCGCCGGCAGCATCTGGCATGTCCAGAACGCGACTGTCATATGGGAGGTTGCGCTTTTTGCGATACCCGGCGCGGTTCTGGGTGGTTTCCTTGCGCGCCCGATTGCACTTTGGCTCGGCGCGCGGCGGCTCAAGACCTATGGCGGGGCGTGGATCGTCCTGTCGGCGTGCTATTTATTGTGGCTGAATTGGTCCTGATGCCTTTTGCGGGATTGACGGACCAGCGGGGTTGAGCGAAGGCGTTCCCGTCGCCGGGGTTCAACCGATTCCCGGCCGATACGCGGGAGAGACCGGAGGCCGGGCAGGCCGAAGGCACCGAAGGAGCAACCGCCCCGGAAACTCTCAGGTACCAGGGACCGCGTATTGGCAGACACTCTGGAAAGCGTTTCGTCTTCGGGCGAGACCACCGAAGGGGTAGGCGCGCTCATTTGCGCGTAAAAACTCTCAGGTTTTCCCGACAGAGGGGGTGCAGGAACAACGCTTCATCGCGGAGCGTTGGCACCATTGTCGGGGATTTGGAATGAGCGAAGATACCACAGATACACATCCGGACGATCTGCCCGAAAAGCAGGTGTTACCGCTTGATGCATGGCATCGGGCACAGGGTGGCCGGATGGTGCCGTTCGCCGGTTATGAAATGCCGATCCAGTATGAGGGTATCGTTGCCGAGCATGAATGGACGCGCAATTGTGTGTCGTTGTTCGATGTCAGCCATATGGGGCAGCTTTCCGTGGCAGGCCCCGAAGGAGATATGACAGCGGCGGCAGAGGCTCTGGAAGCGCTGCTACCGGGCGATATTTCCAGCCTGTCCGAAGGGCGTATGCGCTATTCGCTTCTGCTCAACGAAGAAGGCGGCATTCTGGACGATCTGATCGTCACGAATGCAGGCCCGCACTATGCGCTGGTTGTGAACGGCGCGTGCAAGTGGGACGATATCGCCCATCTCCGGGAGCATCTGGCAGATGATATCACGCTGACCCATTACCAAGATCAGGCGCTGCTGGCGCTGCAAGGTCCGAAGGCAGGCGCGGTTCTGGAAGAACTGGTCCCCGGCACCGGCAAGCTTGTCTTCATGACTGCTGGGTTCTTTATCTGGAACGACATTCCGCTGTGGGTCAGTCGTGCCGGCTATACCGGAGAGGACGGCTTCGAAATTTCCATACCGGCGGAGCACGTCGAAAAACTCGCAGATGCGCTGGTTGCGGATGATCGGGTTAAACCTGCCGGTCTGGGGGCGCGCGACAGTTTGCGGCTGGAAGCGGGCTTGCCGCTTTACGGGCACGATCTTGATGAAGCGACCGATCCGGTTTCGGCGGGGCTTTTGTTTGCACTGACCAAGTCGCGCCGCGAAAGTGGCGGCTGGATGGGCCATGGCCCGGTCGCGGAAAAACTTGCATCGGGCCCCGCCAGCAAGCGTGTCGGACTCAAGGTCGAAGGCCGGATGCCGGCGCGCGAAGGTTCGCCGGTGTTTGCCGGTGACACCGAAGTTGGCCGCGTTACCAGCGGCGGTTTCTCGCCAACGCTCGGCTATCCGATTGCCATGGCATATGTGCAGGCTGAACACGCCAAGAAAGGCACCGCGCTGCAGATCGAGGTGCGCAAGAAGCGGCTCGACGCAACCGTGACGCCGATGCCTTTCGTACCCCAGAATTACTACAGAGGAGAATAAGAGGATGGCCCGTTACTTCACCGATGAGCATGAGTGGATCGACGTTGAAGGCGATACTGCCACAGTCGGTATCACCGATTATGCGCAGGAACAGCTGGGCGATATCGTCTTCGTCGAACTGCCCGAAGTCGGCACCAATGTGGACAAGGGTGGCGATGCTGCGGTTGTCGAATCGGTGAAGGCAGCCAGCGATGTTTACGCGCCGATTACCGGCGAAGTGGTCGAAGGCAATCCGGCGCTCGAAGAAGACCCCGCGCTGGTCAACACCTCGCCGGAAGAAGACGGCTGGTTTTTCAAAATGACCATTGGCGACAAGTCCGAA
>JAHDDJ010000189.1 GCA_020629385.1 Erythrobacter sp. | reverse complement strand
CGTCGGTGCGCGGCGCAAGACGTAGGCATCGCCGGCAAATTCGAACCGCCAGCTTTCCATTGTGGCGCCGCCTGTCAAACGGGTGACGGCACCGATCTTCCCGTCTCCGCAATGGCGCTGCATGATGGCTTCGAGCCGGGAATCGAGAGAATCTGGCATATCAAAATACACTAAACGGCATTTTCGATAGATTCACAATTACCTGCTAAGGCTGCGCGGCATGAACGCCTATACATCCTCCAAAGCCACCTCTGTTGCCCGTATCGGGCAGCTGGCAGCGCGTGCCGAGCGCTGGATGATGGATCAGGCATTTCCATTCTGGGCAGAGCGCACGCCCGATCCGGCAGGCGGCTTTCACGAGCGGCTCGATCTGGACGGACAGCCGGTGACCGGAGAGCCCAGCCGGGTTCGTCTCCAAGCGAGGATGGCTTATACGTTTGCGCTCGCTGCCGACATGGGTTGGGATCAAGAGCAGGCTAGGCGCTTGAGTCTGCGCGGCGTCGACACGCTTGTGCAGCATTGCCGCCGCGAAGATGGTCTTTTCGGCAAACTGGTCCAGCCGGGTCGCGGTTTGGTGGATGACACGGCTGAGGCCTATGACACAGCATTTGCGCTGCTTGCCTTTGCGACGGTTGAAAAAGCCTTTGGAAGCGCGGGCGAGGCTGGCTCTGCTTTGAGTCAGACCATCGAAAGTCTGCTTCGCCGCGAGACTTCTGAAGGCGGCTATCGCGAACGTTTGCCCGCTCCGCAAATCCGCGAACAGAACCCGCATATGCATCTGACCGAAGCGTCGCTGGCATGGTTCGAGGCGACCGGAGATCAGCACGCGCTTGATCGGGCGAAAACCATAATCGCTTTTGTGCGCGAGCAGTTCTGGGACGATGCGTCCGGGCTGCTGTTGGAATATTCCGGCGGACCTTCGCCCGACAACCGCACTGAAGCCGGGCATATGTTCGAATGGGTGTGGATTCTTGGCCGTTTGCGCGCGCTGACCGGCGAGGCTCCACTAGGCTTTATGCAGGCACTGCATTCAGGCGGCATGCGCTTGCTAGAGGGATTGGATTATCTACCTCTCTCGCAACACTGCGACGGCTCGGTGCGCGAGGCGAAACAGCGCACATGGGGGCCGACCGAAAAGCTCAAAGCGCATATCGCCATGTGGCATGCTGCGCCTGACGATGAATTGCTGATGCTGATCGCGAATAGCGCGGAAGGCCTGTTCCAGGACCACGTGGAACAGGCAATTCCCGGTGCATGGATCGATGCTATCGCGCCGGACCGGTCACCGCTGATTACCGATATCACACCTGCCACAGGCTATCACATCTTCCTCGCGTTTCGCGAGTTGATCGACCTGTCATCCGAATTGAAAGCCTAGCTCTTCGGCGGCATCGGGATCAGCTTGGGCGTCTCGCGGTAGTATTTTTGCCATGCCGGATCATCACCCCAACGTTTTTTGGCTTTCTCGTCCAGCATCGGAATGCCGCTGAGTTTGGTCAGCAGCAGGATCACGAATATTGGCGAGAGCAAGACCAGCCATGACAGGCCTGACAGCAGCGGAATGGCCATGATCGCAATGCCGATCCAAAGCACGATTTCGCCAAAATAGTTCGGATGCTGCGACCATGCCCACAGGCCGGTATCGATAAAGGCATCTTCATTGGCGGGATCAGCTTTGAACCGGCTTTTCTGGTTATCGGCGATGACTTCAATCAGGAAACCGGCCACCCATGTGGCTGCGCCAATCCAGAACCATATGTCCAGAGGGAGGCGCTCTGCCGAGGCAATGATTGCAACTGCAGCAGCGGCTGTGAAAATCGCCCACTGTGCTTGCAAGGTCCATGCGACAAGGAACCGCGACGGATTGACCTTGATCTTGTCAAAGCGGGAATCCTTGCCGTCTTTACTGATCCGCTTGAACAGGAACAGGCCAAGCCGCGAACACCAGACAATCACCATGGCAGCGACAACCAGCGCTCTTGTGTCGGGATTATCGGAGAGCAGCCATGCCGCTGCGATGACAGAGATATAGGTTATCGCTCCGGTCAGATCATAATATTTCTCGGTCTGGGCCAGCATGGAGGGGATATAGACCAGCCAGTTGACCGCCAGCGCGACGAGGGCGCAGACAAACATTACCGGATAAGGTCCGGCTTGTTGCCCGTTAGACCCTGCAAAATAGGCAAATGCCAAGCCTATTGCGGCGGCAACCACCACGACGATCAGACTTTTTAAAGAGCTTTTCGGAGGCGATGTTTCCGCCGAAGTATTGGACGACATGCGCTATCCCCTGTCCCATATTGCGTTAAATCCAATATGACTGGGAAAGGGAATAGTTCCGGTCGTGAGTTTGATAACCCCTAGATCGCCGAGCTAAACCGTCTTTTGTCGATCTGGCGGTAAGGGTCGAATGCTGCGGCTATTCCGCGCGCATAAGGCAGGCCATGCGGTGCAATCACAACCTCTTCATCGAGAATATTGCACACGCCTGCTTCGATAAATGGCTCCAGACGGGGCCAGGCATCTTCCAGTAGCGCGAGCGAGGGCTTTGCCCTGCCGCGACACAGCAATTGCTCGACAATGTCGCCGCGTTGCTGGTCGGCGCGGGTCCGGCGTATTCCGAGCGTTGCCGGAATATGGTTCTGCGACAATTGCATCCGGTAGCGGCCCGAGTTTTTCTCGTTCTGGATTAGCAGATCGGGAAAACTGCTGATCGCTGATGCGCCTAGACCGATCAGAACTGGCGCAGGATCATCGGTGAAGCCCTGAAAGTTGCGGTGCAGTGTCCCCGCGCGTGTTGCTTGTGACAAAGGATCGTCCGGCAGCGCAAAATGGTCGAAACCGACAGCTTCATATCCTTCCCGCACAAGATGCTTGAAAGCAGTTTCGGCCATCGCAAAACGCGTTTTGATAGAGGGGAGGTTACTGTCATCGATCCTCCGCTGGCGCGGGATCAGATGCGGGACATGGGCATAGCCGAATACTGCAAGGCGGTCGGCCCCGAGCAAGGTTGCCAGCCTGAGTGAATTGGTCAGATCCTCTTCCGATTGTCCGGGTAGCCCGTACATCAAATCGAAATTCAGCGAGGTGATACCGGCATCGCGCAACCTGTTGGTGCTGCGTTCGATCATGCATAGCGGCTGGACGCGCCCTATCGCTTCCTGACAATGCGGCGCGAAGGTCTGGACGCCAAGGCTGGCTCTGGTCACGCCGACGGATCGCAGCACGGAAATCCAGTCGTCACCGAAACTGCGCGGATCAAGCTCTGTCGAAATCACCGGATTGTCGAGCGGGAAGGCAATCATGATCGCTTCAAACAGACGCACAAAATCAACCGGCGCGATTGCGTTGGGGCTGCCTCCGCCGAAGGAAATGCGCTTGACCTTTGCCTCTGCTGGCACATGTTCGGCTACAAGGGCAATCTCGCGGTGCAAGGCGTCGAGATAGGATGCCAGTCGCTGCTTCTTGTTTGCAGCCCCTGTATTACAGCCGCAGTACCAGCAAATCTTTTCGCAATAAGGGATGTGGATGTAGAGCGAGATATCGCCCTTCGCAGAAGATAAACTGTCCAGAAAATCCTGTTCGCCAACATCGTCGCGGAACTCTGCTGCCGTGGGAAAGCTGGTATAGCGCGGAACAGGGGTTTCCAGCAGGCGAGGGATATAGGGCCACATAGCAGGCTCCAAACCGTGATGTGCGGCCGATTTCATTGCGCTGGATCAACTTTACCCGAATTATTCTGTTTAAGGCGTTTGGTTTGGCATCCCTTGGCGCAGCAGGCAGCAGGCACAGTGCCGGGCAATTCCGGCGGACCGAGCGGGATGGATACGGTTGCACCTGATCCGCAAATTTTGGACACCAGCGTGTTTTGTTCGACTGCCAGCGAAGGGTTCAGTGCGGCGGGGACCATCGCCGCAAGCCCAACAAGACTATCCAAATGGCTCATGATGGATTCTCCTCATCGACAGCCGCAATGTCGTCCTCATCGTCGATCAATATTCGGTTTGCCGCACCATCGGGATCATCAAACTGGCCATTCCGCAGCGCCCAGAAGAACGCGACCAGACCAAGAAGACCCAGACCGAGCGCCACGGGAATAAGGACAATTAGACCCGTCAACCTGCCGCCCTCGCCAGGCGCAGTGAATTGGCGACGACAATCAGCGAACTGGCTGACATGGCCACCGCAGCCACAAGAGGCGTGACCAGCCCGGCTATCGCCAGCGGAACCGCCAGCAAATTATAGCCGATGGCCAAAGCAAAATTCTGCTTCACGATCCGCATCGTCTTGCGGCTGGCGCGAATGCTCTTGGGCAATGCGGTGAGCGATTGCTGCATAAAGACAAAATCTGCGGCATGGAGCCCGACATCGCTTGCCGAACCGGGGGCGATGGAAGCATTGGCTGC
>JAHDDJ010000188.1:2080-4431 GCA_020629385.1 Erythrobacter sp. | reverse complement strand
GCAATTGTCGGAAATGCACGCATTACCCGTTTATGCCGTCGGCGAAACGACTGCCGTCGCTGCGCGTGAAGCCGGTTTCTCTGTCGCTAAAACCGGACGCGGCGGCCTACAAACTGTGATCGATCATGCAGCCGCACAGCCGATGCGGTATTTGCGGCTCGGCGGTGCGGAACGTGTGCCGCTCTCGCTGCCGACTTGGCAGAGTATCGAAGAAATAACTGTGTATCGCTCCGAGCCTGTCGAACTCGCACTAGATCGTGCACGATCGCTCCGAGAAGGCGGTTGTGTGTTGCTGCATTCCGCCGCTGCAGCGCGTCATTTTACAAATGAATGCAATCGTTTGGGGCTGGACAAAACCGCAGTTACGCTGCTTGCCCTCGGGCCGCGCATCGCTGAAGCGGCTGGCGCGGGTTGGGCGAATGTCGCAATTTCCGACACTCCGACTGACGAAGCGCTTCTGGCGTTGACCGAAAACATGTGTCAATGATCTGGCAAGGTACGGACAAGTACCATCGCAAGGTCGCAGACGGAGTACAATGGACCGACAGTTTACCAAGCCGCGTAAAAGCGGATCGTTCTCGGCGATAATCGGCGTCGCGCTGAGTGCTTTTGCTCTTGGCGCGTTGATTGTTGGCTATTTGACTTGGGACGGGACACAACTTTTCGGCAGCGGATCTGGGGAACAGGTCGCAGAGGAGAGCGAAACGCCTGCACTGGAGGCTCCAGAGCCTGCCAGTTCAGAGACAACGCCAACACCGACCGAAAGCGAAGCTGCAGAGCAAGCAGAGGGCGTGGCCGAAGCCAGTCAGGCCGTTGAGCGTGTCGAAGAGCAACAAGGTGGATTGGACCAACGTCTTGCAGCAGCAGAGCAGCGTCTCGCGCGGCTCGATCTTCAGGCTCAGGCAGCTTCGGGCAATGCAGCGCGGGCGGAAGGCCTGCTGATTGCTTTTGCAGTACGGCGTTCGTTGGAACGAGGGTCGGAGCTTGGCTACCTCGCTGACCAGCTGCGTTTGCGCTTCAGTGATGCGTTGCCCAATGCAGTAGACACGGTAATCGCCGCGTCGCGTAATCCCGTGACGATAGATGAACTCACCGCACGGCTGGAAGGCCTTACGCCCAAGCTGATAGAAACCACCGAAGAACCGTCCTTTGCAAAGTTTCAGCGCGAACTCAGTGAATTGTTCGTGGTCCGCCGCGAGAGCGCCCCTTCTCCTCAGCCGGAACGCCGGATGGAGCGGGCACGCCTATTCCTGCAAAGCGGACGGGTGGCTGCAGCCATCGAAGAAGTGAAGAAGGCGCCCGGTGCTGCCAATGCAGCAACTTGGATCAGGGATGCAGAACGCTATGCTGCGGCCCAGCGTGCGCTTGATTTGATCGAAACCTCGGCAGTGGTCGAACCACAGCGACTGCGTGACGGAGAGGGCGAGCGTATCCAGCAGCCCACACCCGGGCAGGAAGAGAGCCCGCTTTTGAGAAACGGTCGTTAATGCCTAGGCTTTGAGCAGTTCCGGCATATCGCCGGTTACGCCGCGAGCTTCGTCCATAAACCAGTCTTTCAGAACAGGCGTGCGCTGGACACCGGCCATGCCGAAACGGCGGATTGCCGATGCTGTCTTTCCGGGAATGCCGAAGAGGCGTGTCAAACCGTCGGTTGCCAGCGCGACCATAAAGCTGTCGAGCCCGCGCCATTTTTCATATTTATCGAGCAATTGCGCATCGCCCGGCTCCAATCCCAGGCGCATACCGTCCGCCAGCACATCCACAAGCGCGCCGACGTCGCGCAAGCCCAGATTGAGGCCTTGGCCTGCAATCGGGTGAATGCCGTGTGCCGCATCGCCCACCAGCGCAAGGCGATGATCGACAATTTTTGCGGTGTGATGGAATCCCAGAGGATAGGACGAACGCGGTCCGACCGAAGTGATGCTGCCGAAAATATCCCCCATACGCTTTTCGACTTCGGCTAGAAATGCGCGGTCAGACAGCTTGAGTGTTCCTGCCGCGTCTTTTTCGTCCACCGTCCAGACCAACGCACTGCGATGCCGCCCATCGGGGAGGTCCAGCATGGGCAGCAGGGCAAAAGGTCCTGCAGAATAAAAGATCTCCCACGCCACTTGCTCGTGCGATTTTTCATGCGTTAGGCCTGCGATAATGGCACGGTGGCTGTAATCCCATTTGGCGATGACGATACCGGCCTCGTCGCGCGTAGGCGAACCGCGCCCTTCGGCGGCAATCATCAGATTGGCATGGAGCGTTTGTCCGTCCGCAAGCGTTGCCGATACGCTGTGCGCGGACCTTTCACGGCGGGTAATCTCGCTCTTGGCATGCCACGCAATCAAGGGCTCTTCCTTGGC
>JAHDDJ010000188.1:0-1980 GCA_020629385.1 Erythrobacter sp. | reverse complement strand
CACGGCGGGTAATCTCGCTCTTGGCATGCCACGCAATCAAGGGCTCTTCCTTGGCTGCTTCGAACAGCGCGAGACGCAATTCTCGGTTGGCGAACATCCGGCCGAGCGACCCCTCGTGCGGTCCGGGCGTAAAAGTCAGCTCGCCCGGCTTCATCTGGTCGCTGACAGCGATCGAAGCGATGGGCGATCCATGCGGCTCCAGCCGGTCTGCTAGACCGATATTGGTGAACAGGTTCCAACTGGCGGTGGATATGGCCGAGGCACGTCCGTCAAAACCCTCGGCAGTTAGGTCTGCAGGGTCGGCGCGGTCGACTACATGGCTGGATATGCCATTGCGCGCCGCAGCCAATGCCAGCGTCATGCCTACAAGACCTCCGCCAAGAATCAGCAGGTCGCGATTGTCGTTCTCTGTCTTTGCCATCGGTTCTAGTCGTTCCACACTGTTAGAGGCGCTGTAGATGCAAGCGGATTGCCTGCGCAAGCGTTCCGTGAAATCAGCGCTGGAGTGACCGGAAATGCTGGTCTGTCAGATATGCAGTGTAGGCTGCGAACCACTCGCCATAGGATTTGATGATCGCCGGATCGCCGGATACGGCGGCAGGATGCTGATCGAACAGCCATGGTTTCGTGGCGTTGTTGAAATGCAGCACATTGGAATTCTTTGCGGTGAGATTATTGGTGGCGCGCAAACGCGCAGCGTGACCGACAAGGAAATTGAATTCCGGCGGCGCAATAGAAACGTCGCGCCCGAAGGCGCGGTTGAGAACGGCCTGATCTGTGTGGGTGGAGGCCACGGCATTCCAGCGTTGCGGATCGAGTAGTGACAGGATTTGGCCCCAAGATTCCGGCTTTCGTGCTTCCGGCCGGATAAGCATAAGACCTGCGTTAAAACTGGCAAAATCGCCAGCGATGCTGCCAGCCTTGTTCTCCTGCAAAGTTTCCGGATCACGTCCGTGACCTTCTATCTGCGCCCGATCTCCGCATGCTACCAGCGCTCCGGAGTGCTCCACAAAGCCGGATATATCCCCGCAAAACAGCATGTCACCGTCGCAAAACAGGTTTGTGCCAGCATGATGAGGAGCAAAGGCTTCGAGCGAAAAGAACCGTCTTGTGCGGCTCTTTAGATGCGTGTGCGCTGCGGTGAGAGCGTTGATGGATCGTGTGAGCTCAAGCGAAATGTCGGGAAAGGATACGCGGTCAAATGCGGTGCTCAGTCGGTCTTTGTCTGTATCTTCCAGGTCATCCTGTAGCAGCAAGATATCGCCATCAAACCAAGGATTAGTCCGCAGGAAGGAATGCAGCATAACCGCTGTGCCGGGCAAATAATCCCGCGAAGTGACGCTGATCAGCGAAGTGATGTCGGCTGTGCTCATTGCTCGACCATAGGCTAGAATTTCAGCAATTGCAGCGCGGCGCGCTTGCTGAACAGTTTCTTGACCGCTTTTTCCTCGTCGGCGCGCAGCACGCGGATGAGCCGGTCGATATCGACGAGGTGGCGGCGTTCTACTTTGTCACCGCCAGCTTCGATCAAGTCCGCGCATTGCAGCATGGCTCCATGAAGGGCAGGGCGCAGCTTGGTAACGCGGTTGGGTTCATCCTTGCTGTCATTATAGCGCACAAGGTCGGGCACCGACGGATCGATGATCTGCCGGAATATCCAGCGCCTTGTGCCGGGCCTGACAAAGAAATGGTCAGGCAGCGACAGGGCAAATTCGACAATCCTGCGGTCGAGCAATGGATAGACATAGGTGATGCCCAAGGGACGAGCCGCCTGCGCCCATGCTTCCATCCGTTCGGTCAGGCTGAAATCGTGGATCATTGCGCGCATCATACCCTTCGCGCCGCGGCGCGGGCTAATAATGGGTGGAGCCCCGGCAACATGCTTTCGTGCGGAATGGCTGAGGTAAGCAATGTCGATCTTCTTGGCCCAGCTCTTCGCGGGCATGGCTGGCCGCAGTTCCGACAAGGCCCGCCGAAGAC
>JAHDDJ010000187.1 GCA_020629385.1 Erythrobacter sp. | reverse complement strand
ACCAGCGCGGATTTATTGCCCGCCTTCTGAAAGACAACACCGCCAATACGCTCGCTATTGCAGCGGCGTCGGTTATCCCCTTGATCGGTGTGATCGGTGGCGGCGTGGATGCCAGCCGCATGTATATGGCAAAATCGCGGCTTCAGCAGGCGTGCGACTCGGCGACTCTTGCAGCCCGCAAGAAACTGGGTGCGGGCGATATCACCGGCGGTTCGATCCCCAGCGAGATCACTACGACCGCGAACAATTTCTTTGAAAACAATTTCCAGACCGGCACTTACGGCACGACCGACACCTCTTACACACTAAGTTCATCGGTCGGCACCCGGATGGACGGTGTCGCCGCAACCAAAATACCGACGACGCTGATGGCCGTTTTCGGCGTTGACGAGGTCGATATCGACGTAGAGTGCAGCGCCGATCTGAACCTGCCTAACATCGATATCGTCCTTGTGCTGGATAACTCCGGCTCGATGCGCAACAGTCGTATTGCAGCCTTGCGCACCGCCGTGTTCGGCTTTTACGACGAGATCATGGCCACCAAGCCGGCCGACGCCCGCGTACGTATCGGCATTCTGCCTTACAATGCATCGGTCAATGTCGGTAACATGGTGATGGCGCAAGATGCGAACTACATCGCCGACTCTTTCACCTACCAATCGCGCGAAGCTTTGTTCAAGCAGATCAGTAACAATGACGGCGTGAATATCGGTGATGTGCTCGAAGAAGAGAACACAGTCGAACTGTTGCCACGCAACTCGGCCCAACTCAGCAGCACCAATGACGCGCATTATCACTGGAACGAAAAGAACAATAAGAAAAAGAAAGAATGCCAAGGCTATTCGGGCACATACACTGTCGGTGAATGGACCTGGTATGTTTCCGATCCAACCTGGATCAAGGATTATTGGACCTGGAACGCCAAGAAGAAAAAAGCAGCGTGTCGCGCCAGTATCCGCAAGGTGCGAATTGCCAAGGAAGGCGATGTCAGGCCACCAACCTACCGCGAAGTGTTCGACAAATATCGCTATGCTGCGATGACCTTCGACACATCGTCGTTCAAATATGGGAACACAGTCGGAACACCCACAGGAACGCAGGGCGCGACCGTGAACAGCAATTGGAATGGCTGTATCGAGGAAGCGACAACCGTTGCGACCACCAGCTTCGATCCGATCCCGTCGGGCGCTTATGATCTCGACATTGATCTGGTCCCCGATTCAGGCGATCCGGATACGCAATGGCGCCCGATGTGGCCGGCCATTACCTATGATCGCGGCGGACCGGCAGAACTCCTATCGACCGATAACAAATCCACCCGCGATTACAGTTGTCCGGTTGCAGCACACAAGCTGCAGGAATGGCCACTGAGCGGCGGTTCGCGCAACGCGGCTTTTGAAAGTGCGATCAACGGGATGCAGACGCACGGCTTTACCATGCACAATATCGGCATGGTCTGGGCCGGCCGGATGATCTCGCCCGACGGCATTTTTGCGTCCGAAAACGCCGCTGCACCGAATGGTGAGCCGATTTCGCGCCACGTCATCTTCATGACCGATGGCAACACCGAAATCAGCCCGAGCCGTACCGATAGCTATGGCAATTATGACATGGATGGGCGCCTTGCCGGGTTTGCGGCAGACGGCACATGGAGCAGCGCGGATCTGCGGGTAATCCACAATGCCCGTCTTGATGCAACTTGCGAGCAGGTGAAGAACAAGAACGTCACTGTCTGGACGGTCACATTCGGCCTGCCACAAAACACCCATACAAGGCGCTGCGCGAGCGGTGACAGCCGTGCGCTGGAATCCAACAACTCGGCTCAGCTGATCGCCAACTTCAAGGCCATCGCGACCAACATCGCGGAACTGCGTCTGGTCAAATGATCATCCAGTTTGCCTCGACCATGCGCAAACTCCGGCGCGACGAAAGCGGTGTGACCGTAATCGAATTCGGTTTCGTCGCGCCGGTGTTGTGCCTGCTTTTGATGGGCATGTTCGATCTGGGCTTCCAGGCCTATGCCCAGACCAATCTGTCCGGCGCGATGCAGGAAGCAGCGCGCAAATCAGCGCTGGAGCCTACCGTCATCACCACCAATCAGCTGGATGCCGAAGTTACCGAGGCTATTCATGCCGTGGTGCCAAGCGCGCAGGTCAGTTTCGAGCGGAAGAACTACGAGACCTTCGATGATATCGACAAGCCTGAGGATTTTACCGACAATAATGGCAACGGTATCTGCGACAACAATGAGCCGTTCGAAGATCTGAACGGTAACCTCAATTGGGATCAGGATCGCGGCAGAAATGGCCTCGGCGGCGCGCGCGACGCGGTGCTATACACCGCAAGCGCATCGTTTGACCGGGTGTTCCCGCTTTACGGATTCATCGATATTCCGTCGACTGCAACCATCAGTGCCAGCACGGTTCTGCGCAACCAGCCTTATGACGAGCAAACCGATCGGCAGCCCGTAGTGGGGTATTGCACATGATTGCGCTCCCCAAGCCACTCGCATGCCTGCGCCAGCTTTGGCGCGACCGTTCCGGCGTGGCCTTTGTCGAATTTGCCTATGCCCTGCCAATCCTTCTGGTTCTGAGCATGTCCGGCCTCGAAATCGCTAATCTTGCGGTCAACAATATGCGCGTCAGCCAGGCAGCCATGCATATCGGCGATAACGCCTCGCGCATTGGCGACCGCGATGCGCTGGTGGCGCAGAAGATTTATGAAAGCGATATCAACGACATCCTGATCGGGATGAATATTCAGGCAGGATCCCAAACCGATCTGTTCGAGAATGGCCGGGTCATCATCAGTAGCCTGGAAATGAACAGCGATGGCGGCCAGTGGATTCACTGGCAGCGTTGCATGGGCAAGAAAAACGTTGCTAGCGCTTATGGCCCTGAAGGTACCGGCGCGACCGGAACGGACTTCAAAGGCATGGGCGTTGACGGCAAGGAACTGAAGGCAACATCAGGTCAGGCCGTGATCTTCGTCGAGGTGATTTACGATTACCAGCCGATCATCGGCAATGACTGGGCGATGCGCCACATCAATAATGGCGAGATACGCTCTACCGCTGCATTCAATGTCCGCGGGTCGCGCGATCTTTCCGGCATTTTCCAGACCAATCCGCCTGCAACCGTAAGGTCCTGCAACAAATTTGAAGCGAGTTAAGGGCTGAGGGGGCCTGAACGATGAATGCCAAGAATTCACTGATCCTGTTGATCGCAATTGTGTTGATTGTCGGCCAGCTTTTTGGTGAAGATTCGACAATTGCCACGGTGGCATCCTCGGATGCGGATGAAATCCAGATGGCAATGGAAGAAGGCGAAGCGGCAATAGAACGCGCCACAGCAGCGCCGCCGGTGGTCCGCACCGCCTCACGCCCGGCACGGACCGATGCAACCTCACTCGACGATTTCTACGGCGCTGTGGAAGAAGAAGACAGCGAACAATTTGTCGAACCCGAAGTGACCGATGAAGGTGGAGACACCGATTCCGGCGAAAGCGTCGACACAAGCCGGATGAATTCATCCGATATGCGTCCTGAAGAGTCGGGCAACCAGCCTTTCGATCCCCGCGTCGGCTAAGTCTGGCGGCGTCCCCGTCCTGCGGTGGCCAAGTGCCACGGCACCTGATACCTGCCTCATGTATGGAGACAGGGACCTATATTTCGCTCGCCGGTTATTTCATCCTGATGATTGCCATCGGATTATATGCCTGGCGGAAATCGACATCTGACAGCGCGGGATATCTGCTGGCGGGACGCAATCTGCACCCTGCTGTTGCTGCCTTGTCCGCTGGCGCGAGCGACATGTCGGGCTGGCTGTTGCTCGGCCTGCCCGGCGCTCTCTATGCATCGGGTCTGGTCGAGGCATGGATTGGCATCGGCCTGTTTGTCGGAGCTTTCGTCAATTGGTGGGTGGTTGCCCCGCGCCTGCGCCAACAGACGGAACAATACGGCAATGCACTGACGATCCCGCAATTCCTCGCCAACCGCTTCCCCGACAAAGCCGTGGCGCTCAGGGTGATCGCCGCGATCATCATCGTCACCTTCTTCGCCGTTTACACGGCATCAGGCCTCGTCGCGGGCGGCAAGCTGTTCGAGACAAGCTTCGCCAACCTGTTCGGTAGCACGGGTATCAGCGATTATATGATCGGCATTCTGATTACCGCCGGTGTCGTGCTGGCCTATACGATGGTCGGCGGGTTTCTAGCCGTAAGCCTGACAGACTTTGTCCAGGGCTGCATCATGGTCGTCGCGTTGGTGCTGATGCCGCTGGTAATTCTGACGGGCGGCACCGAACTGAGCGCTGCCAGCGCCGCCGCGGGTCCGGATTATCTCAGCCTGTTCGGAGGACTGACCGTGATCGGGTTTCTCAGCACTGTGACATGGGGTCTAGGCTATTTCGGGCAGCCGCATATCATCGTGCGTTTTATGGC
>JAHDDJ010000186.1 GCA_020629385.1 Erythrobacter sp. | reverse complement strand
GAGCTGGAACGCCTTACCGCCAGTCGCGAACGCATCGGTCCGGTCAATCTGGTCGCCACGGACGAACTGGCCAAGCTGGAGGAGGAACACGGGTCCAGCGCGGCGGAGCAGGCCGAATTGCACGAAGCGGTCAACCGTCTGCGCGGCTCCATCGGAAGTCTCAACCGCGAAGGGCGCGAACGCCTGAAAGCCGCATTCGAGCAGGTCGACACGCATTTCCAGCGCCTGTTCACCCGCCTGTTCAATGGCGGGCAAGCGCATCTCGCCCTGATCGACAGCGACGACCCGCTGGAAGCCGGGCTGGAGATTTACGCACAGCCTCCGGGCAAGCGCTTGCAATCGCTGACGCTGCTATCGGGCGGCGAACAGGCGCTGACAGCGATCGCGCTGATCTTCGGTCTGTTCCTGACCAACCCTGCCCCGATCTGCGTCTTGGACGAGGTCGATGCTCCGTTGGATGATGCGAATATCGACCGCTTCTGCGACCTGCTCGATGCGATGACCAAGGAAACCGATACGCGCTATCTGATCGTGACGCATAATGCGGTGACGATGAGCCGGATGCATCGCCTGTTCGGCGTTACAATGATCGAGAAAGGCGTATCGCGCCTTGTGAGCGTGGATCTAGGCGCTGCAGAAGAGCTACTCGCCGCCGAATAGCGATGGGCTTATGCCGCTGTGGCCTGCGCCAGATTGGCGCGCAATTGCTTGAGACGCGCAAGAATTTCAGCCCGCGACATGCGATCATCATCACTGCCTTCATCGGCAGAGAGCGCAGGCGCTTCGCCACCGTCGTCGGCATTTTCATCCACCGCTTCCGATGATTTGCCGAAAAACGCATCGACCCCGCCGTCACTTGCCGGTGCAATGTCGGGATCAATCACTGGCGCGGCTATGCGATTCGCCGCCGTTTCATCCAGATCTTCATTGGCGCTGTCTGCCATCGAAACCTTATTCTTCTCTATCGCCTGCTGCGCGCCTTTGATCGTGTAGCCTTCTTCATTCACGAGGCGGTTGATCGTTTCAATCAGGGCTACATCTTCACTGCGGTAATAGCGCCGACCACCACTGCGCTTGAGCGGTTCGAGCATCGGGAACTGCTGTTCCCAATAGCGCAGAACATGGGTCTTGATCCCCAGCGCGCGGCTGACTTCGCCAATGGTGCGGAGTGCGCCGTCCTCTTTTCCGTCTTCGAACTGCGCAGTCATTATAACACCTTTAAATCAACCTTTTGCGATGCGTTCCTTGAGCAATTGACTTGCCCGGAACGTCATCACCCGACGCGGCGTGATCGGCACTTCGACACCCGTTTTCGGGTTGCGTCCGATCCGCTCTTTCTTGTCGCGGAGGATGAAACTGCCAAAACCGGAGATCTTCACATTTTCGCCATTGCCCATCGCATCACACATATGCGCCAGGATCGACTCAACCAGATCAAGCGACTCCGCACGCGACAAACCCATTTTGCGGTTTATCGTTTCGGCGAGATCGGCCCGGGTCAATGTGCTTCCCGATCGAGACATTTGCTCACTCCTCCATGGTGCGACCCTGAATTCGTGTATGTTGGATTAATTAACAAAATCAGCAAAAATGCGCAAATAGCGTAGTGTAAAAAGTAATTTTCATTCACATTCTGACAAGCGATGCGCCCCAGGTGAAGCCGCCGCCCATGGCTTCGAACATCACCAGATCGCCTTTCTGGATACGTCCATCGCGAATGCCGGTGTCGAATGCCAGTGGCACCGATGCAGCAGAAGTATTGGCGTGCCGGTCAACCGTGACGATCACCTTTTCTGCCGGAAGACCGAGCTTGCGCGCTGTTGCATCGAGTATTCGCGCATTGGCCTGATGCGGGACGACCCAGTCAATATCGCCCGGTTCGAACCCTGCTGATGCCAGCGTTTCCTTCAGAACATCGGCAAGATTGACCACCGCATGGCGGAAAACCTCGCGGCCTTTCATGCGCAGCTTGCCGACAGTGCCGGTGGTTGAAGGTCCGCCATCGACATACAGCAGCTGGTTATGCGCACCATCTGCATGCAATTTTGTGTCGATTACACCGGGACCATCCTCTGCACTCTCTTGCGCTTCGAGTACAAGTGCTCCCGCTCCGTCACCGAACAAAACGCAGGTCGTGCGGTCTTCCCAATCGAGGATGCGGCTGAAAGTCTCTGCGCCGATCACCAATGCGCGTTTCGCCATGCCGGTGCGCAGCATCGAATCTGCAGTGCCGAGCGCATAGAGAAAACCGGAGCATACTGCGGCAACGTCAAAGGCAATACCGCCATTGCAGCCCAGCTCGTTCTGCACAATGGTCGCGGTTGCCGGGAATGTCTGGTCGGGCGTTGCGGTCGCCAGGACGATCAGGTCGATATCCTTGCTATCGATCCCGGCAGCTTCCAGCGCCTTACGCGCAGCTTCTGTTGCGAGCGTGGAAGTGGTTTCACCCTCTCCGGCGATATAACGCTGGCGGATGCCGGTGCGCTCTACGATCCATTCGTCGCTAGTATCGACTTTTGAAGCAAGGTCAGCATTGGTGACTGCGCGTCCGGGCAATGCCGAACCGCTCCCGCGGATCACAGAACGGATCATCCCGCGTCCGTGGTGCCATTGCGCGCCTGAAGCGCGGCCAGATCAGCAGCAATCCGGTTGGTCAGATTGTCTTCGAGTAGCTTGGCGGCCACCGTCACCGCATGTGCGACGCCACCAGCCGAAGCACTGCCATGGCTTTTCACGACCACACCGTTGAGGCCCAGGAAGACTGCACCATTGTGGTTGTTCGGATCGAGGTGATGCTTGAGCAATTCGGTCGCCGGTCGGGACACCAGAAAGCCAATCTTGGAGCGCAGCGAGCTGGTAAAGGCGTTGCGCAGCAGATCGGTCACGAACCGGGCCGTTCCTTCGATGGCTTTCAGCGCGATATTGCCGGAGAAACCGTCCGTCACCACAACATCCACTTCGCCGCGATTGATCTTGTCAGATTCGACATAGCCGTCGAACTGCATGTCGAGGCCCGTTGCTTCCTGCAATTCGGCAGCTGCATCGCGCAACCGGTCGAAACCCTTGATTTCCTCGGTTCCGATATTGAGCAAGCGAACCCGTGGTTTGCGGCCCAGAATGATCCGCGAATAGGCAGCGCCCATAATCGCAAACTGTACCAGATTGCGCGCATCCGCCTCTGTATTCGCGCCCAGATCGAGCATGATGACATCGTCATCTTCCAGCGTTGGCATCACTGCTGCCAAGGCGGGGCGATCAATGCCGGGCATGGTACGCAAGGCAAGTTTGCTCATCGCCATGAGCGCGCCCGTATTGCCAGCACTCACGGCGGCACCGGCATCGCCCTGTTTCACTGCATTAACGGCAAGACCCATGGATGTAGTCTTGGCGCGACGAAGTGCCTGTGTCGGGATTTCATCGCCACCCACAACATCTTCGCAATGCAGGATTTCCGAGGCACCGCGCATATTCGGGTGTTCGTCCAGCGCGGACTTGATGCGCGTCTCGTCGCCTACCAGCAGAAACTCGAACTGGTCATGCCGACGGCGCGCTTCAGCAGCGCCTTCGATCATCACGCGCACGCCTTCATCACCGCCCATCGCATCAATTGCGATACGCGGGTGAGTCATGAGCGTATTCTCCGGGTTACGGTCTTAGAGACCGACAGCGATGACTTCGCGACCGTTGTAGTGGCCACAAGCGTTGCACAGATTGTGCGGACGCTTCAGTTCGCCGCAATTGGAGCATTCATGGAATGCTTCCGGCTTGAGCGCATCATGCGAACGACGGATGCCACGACGGTGTGGCGAAACTTTTCTCTTAGGGACAGCCATGGCGGCACCTGTTCCTTAAATAAAACTGCAGTTTGTTAAAGCCGCTCTAGGCGAAGCCCTCGCTACGCACAAGTGTGCGGAATCGGTGCCCCTCTGTTGCGGGAAGAGGCGCGCTATAGCGGGATTCTGTTGTCATGCAAGCCCGAGTTGCGCACCATGCATTGCACGGCATCGCAAAAACCAGTAGCGCCATGCAACCTAAAGGGAGAGCTTTCATGACATTACTACCTGTCACACTGTGCACTGGCGCTGCTGCCTGCATCCTGACCATATGGATGATGATGCGTACCGGTGCACTGCGCAATAAGTTCAAAATCTCGCAAGGTGATGGCGGAAACCCCGCACTTATCCGCCGGATGCGCGCACAGCTCAATTTCGTCGAGAGCGCACCCTTTATCCTGTTGCTGATCGCTGCGATTGAACTGTCGGGCAAAGGTGCCCCGTGGCTGCCGTACGTCGCGGGCATTTACGTTTTGGGCCGCGTTGCTCACGCCATGGGCATGGATGCCGAAGACGTCTCCAAAGCACGGATGGCTGGTGTTGTGATTACCATGCTGACCCTGCTCGGCCTGTCGGTCGTCGCGGTACTGATCGCTGCACGGGTGATGTA
>JAHDDJ010000185.1 GCA_020629385.1 Erythrobacter sp. | reverse complement strand
TCATGCTTCATCGCGATGGGCAGACCGATCTTCAGCTGGCGCATCCACATATCAATACCGGCGATTAAAGTACCGAAATCACCGCCGAATTTCGCAACCGCAGGTTGCGCATTCTGCACTTTCTTGAGTTCGGTCGCGATCCAGCTTTCGCGGACGCTGGCGTCGTAATCGTCGAGCGCAGTGTGCTCTTTATCCGCCGCAATTGCGGCAGCTGCTGCTTCTGCGGCCAGCATACCGCTCTTCATCGCGGTATGGCTGCCCTTGATCCGGGGCACGTTTACGAAACCGGCTGCACAGCCAATCAGCGCGCCGCCCGGGAAAGCAAGTTTCGGCACAGACTGCCAGCCACCTTCGTTGATCGCGCGCGCACCATAAGCGACACGTTTTCCGCCTTCGAGATATTCACGGATCGCGGGATGGGTTTTCCAGCGCTGGAATTCCTGAAACGGCGAGACATAGGGGTTCTTGTAGTCAAGCGCGGTCACGAAACCGAGCGCGACCTGACCGTTCGCCTGATGATACAGGAAGCCCCCGCCCCAGCTGTCACTCTCCGAAAGCGGCCAGCCCTGGGTATGGATCACGCGGCCGGGAACATGCTTGTCAGGATCGATATCCCACAATTCCTTGATGCCGAGGCCATAGACCTGCGGCTGGCAATCCGCCTCCAGATCGAACTTTGCCTTCATCTGCTTGGTCAGATTGCCGCGCACACCCTCTGCAAAGAAGGTGTATTTCGCCTCGATCTCCATACCGGGCTGGAAATCGCCCTTATGCGAACCGTCTTCGGCAATGCCCATATCCTGCGTGATGACGCCTTTTACGGCGCCATTCTCGTCAAACATGACCTCTGCCGCCGGGAAGCCCGGGAAGACCATCACACCCATGCCTTCTGCCTGTTCGCCCAACCAGCGGGTGAGATTGCCGAGCGAGCCGGTGTAGCAACCATTATTCGACATGAAGGGCGGCATCATGATGTGCGGCATCGAATAGCTTTTGCCCTTCGACAAAACCCAGTGCCAGTTATCGGTCACGGGCGTTTCCGCCATCGGGCAATCCATGTCGCGCCAGTCGGGCAGCAATTCGTCGAGCGATTTTGGATCGACTACCGCGCCGGACAGGATGTGTGCGCCGATTTCGGAACCTTTTTCGAGCACCACGACTTCGAGATCTTCATTGATCTGTTTCAGCCGGATTGCCGCAGCGAGACCGGCTACGCCGCCCCCGACAATCACAACATCACAGGGCATTGACTCGCGTTCGATAGTTTCGGCGCTCATTCCGGTAGTCCTTCTGCACCAAACGGGTGCTTAAAGTGGTGTCAAAACGTGCAGAAACCCTTGAATAACACCGCGCGGGAGGTCAAGACCTGCTGCAGCATGACAACGCCCCAAAATCCGCCATCCGGTGCCACTCTGGCAGAGGAATTCGAGGCTGCTCTCGACTGGTGGAAAGCCGCAGGTGTCGATCACGATTTTTCCGATGACGCTACGGATTGGCTGGCACCGATTGCGGATAGCACGGGCGGCCTTGAAGCTGCGCCTCAACCGGTCAAAGCAAAGAAAGCATCGCCTCCTCCTCCCCCGCCGAAAAAAATTGGTGGTGCGCGGGAAAACTGGCCAAATGCGTTAGAGGCGTTCCATGATTGGTGGCTCTCCAGCCCCGACATTGACGATGGCGGATCATTTCCGCCGGTCAAACCGCGCGGCGCGGCCAACGCCCCTCTGATGATTATTGTCGCAGAGCCAGAGGAGCAGGACACCGATATGCTGCTCTCCGGACCACAGGGGCGTTTGCTGGCGAACATGCTCCGCGCCATGGGAGTGGAGCCGGACAAAGCCTACACAGCCTCCGTCCTGCGCCGTCACACACCGATGCCGGATTGGGCGGCACTCAGAGACGTAGGCCTCGGCGATCTGGTGATGCACCACATCCAGATTGCAGCGCCGCAGCGTATCCTTACCTTCGGACGCAACATTCCGCCGTTGCTTGGGAACGATACGGCGCAAGGTGCTGCCTTTTTACACAATTTTAACCATGACGGTCGAAACATTCCGGTGATGGGTGCTGGATCCCTGCCCGAGTTGCTGCGGTCGCCGCCGCGCAGGCAGCGGTTCTGGCGCAACTGGCTGGAATGGACGGATAGTTGACGTGACACAGAAAACGACCATGCGCAAAACTCTATGCTTGATTGCCGGTGCCTTGGCCCTTGGCAGCGCCGCGCCTGCTTTTGCCAACACCAGCGCCGCTGAATATTTCAAAGCCCGTGCCACAAGTTCGAATGTTCCGGCTCTGCTGAGCGATGCAGACCGCCGCTATTATCGTGAAGTTTTCGCCGCGATAGATGACCAGAATTGGTCAAGGCTGGACGCACTATTGGCAGAGCGTCAGGATGGTCCTTTGCATGCGGTGGCCAAAGCCGAATATTATCTCCACGCAAACAGCCCGCGCGTAGAAGCAGATCAGATTGCCAATTGGATGTCTGCGGGTCGATACTTGCCACAGGCGGAACAAATGAGCCGCCTGGGCGAACGGCGCGGATTATCGGCAAGCTACCCGCTTCCGACCGCGCAGGAAACGGTTCGGCAGCCATATATTTCCAAACGTATCCGGCCCGGCTCGGTGCGCGATGGCACCATGCCGGACCAGACCCGCAGCGCCATCCTCGACCGGATCAAGAATGACGACCCGGACAGTGCGCGCATCCTGCTCGACGGGATCGACGCGAGCCTCAGTTCCGCCGCCCGCGCAGAATGGCGTCAGCGCGTCGCCTGGAGCTATTACATCGAGAATAACGACCCGGCAGCTTTCGCCATGGCGCGATTGGTCAATGACGGTTCGGGCGCCTGGGTCGCTGAAGGCAATTGGGTGGCCGGACTTGCCGCGTGGCGTATGGGCGATTGCGGCAGCGCAGGCGTCTATTTCGAACAGGCCGCAATCGGCTCCACCAATGTGGAATTGACTGCTGCTGCGCGTTACTGGGCCAGCCGCGCCTATGTGCGCTGCCGTGCACCGGAAAAAGTGACCGAGCAGTTGCGCGGTGCCGCCCAGCTTGATGAAACATTGTACGGCATGCTTGCCCGCGAACAGCTGGGTCAGGCGATGCCGCAAACGCATTCCTCTGCCGATTTCGATCTGGAAGACTGGCAGAAACTGCGCAATGTCGAGAATGTCCGCGTAGCCGTCGCGCTGGCAGAAATCGGCGAAGACAATCTGGCCGATGAAGTCCTGCGTCATCAGGCGACTATCGGCGATGCCTCCCAGTATGACGAACTGTCGCGTCTGGCCCGCGAGCTGGGTGTGCCTTCCACCCAATTGTGGATGGCGCATAACGCTCCTCGAGGAGGACAGGCAGAGCCCGCCTTGCGTTTCCCGGCGCCGCGCTGGCAGCCGGTAAATGGCTGGAAGGTCGATCCCGCTCTGGCCTATGCACACACTTTGCAGGAATCGAATTTCCGCCCGAAAGTCGTCAGTCCGGCAGGTGCACGCGGGTTAATGCAGATCATGCCTGCCGCCGCCCGCGATCATCGTGCCAAGCTGGGCGTGCGCGGAGATGCGCGTGACTTGTCCAAACCGCAGATCAATCTGGCCTTCGGTCAGGAGCATCTCAACATGCTGCGCGACAGCCGCGCAACGCAGGGGCTGCTGCCGAAGATCATGGCGGCCTATAATGCCGGCCTTACCCCTATCACCCGCTGGAATTCTGAGGTTCGCGATCAAGGTGATGCGCTGCTGTACATGGAAAGCATCCCCTATTGGGAGACACGCGGCTATGTCGCCATCGTGATGCGCAATTACTGGATGTATGAGCGGCAGGCTGGCGGAGCTTCGTCCAGCCGCAAAGCGCTGGCGGAAGGCGCGTGGCCTACCTTCCCTGACCTGAATGGCAGCCGCGCTGTCCATCTGAGCGCGGCGAACTGATCGCGTGCCTATCAATCCGGACCTCCCATTCAAACCGATCAACATCGCGGTCCTGACGGTTTCGGACACGCGGACAGCGGCTGACGATACATCGGGCGATATTTTGGTCGAACGCATTAGAGCAGCTGGCCATTTGGTCGCTGCGCGTACTATCGAGAAAGACGATATTGGAATTCTATCCAACCGCCTGAACAACTGGATTGATGATCGCGGCATCGACGCGATTATCTCGACCGGTGGTACCGGCCTAACCGGTCGCGATGTCACGCCAGAAGCGCTCGACCGTGTGAAGGACAAAGACATTCCCGGTTTTGGCGAATTGTTCCGGATGCTCAGCGTCAATTCAATCGGCACCAGCACGATCCAGAGCCGCGCCTGCGCTGTTGTATCACGCGGCACCTATATCTTCGCCCTACCCGGTTCGAACGGTGCAGTGAAAGATGGCTGGGACGGTATCCTGAAAGAGCAACTCGACAGCCGCAACCGGCCTTGCAATTTCGTCGATCTGATGCCGAGATTGCGCGAA
>JAHDDJ010000184.1 GCA_020629385.1 Erythrobacter sp. | reverse complement strand
TTCGGGCCATCGGGCTGTGTGGGTGCCAGAGGATCATCGCTGGCAGCCGGTTTGAAAGTCCGGTTCTGCCGGTGTGCAGCGTAGATATTCCATTCGCCGCGCAAGGGATGGAACCGGACTTCGGCGCCCGTGGCGATATTGTCTTTGTCCTGCGGCAGAGCATCAAGCGCGTGTGGCTCGCGGCCATAAAGGTAGAGCATCCGGCCGTCGGCTTTGGTGAAACTGCGCTTATACGCGGCTCCGCCAACTGCCTTGTCCAATTGCGCTATTGTATCGCTCATGATGCGAACCAGTCGGCAACTGCCTGCCGCTGCTCGGGCGTGTAGTGCAGACCCAGCTTGCTCCGCCGCCAAAGAACATCATCGGCGCAGGTGACGAATTCGTTCTCGACCAGATGCCTTAGCTCGGCTTCAAAAAGCCCCGGGCCCACCTCTTTGCCAAGGTCGCCACTCATCAGAATTGCTTCTGCATCGCTGCCATAAGCGCGTGCCAGCCGCAGGATGGCGTCCGGGGGCAAGTCGGGATAGCTTTGAACCAGAGCGGAAACGAACGTTTCAAAATCCGCCCCACCCAGATCACCACCGGGCAAATGCGCGCCTGCAGTCCATGCATCGCCGCCCAGACCGCCAAGTTTTGCCAGGGCATGTTCGGCGAGCTTGCGGTAGGTGGTGATCTTGCCGCCAAAAATCGACAGGATCGGAGCTTGTCCATCTGGGGCATCCAGCTCGAAAACGTAATCGCGGGTTACGGTGGAGTTGTTGGCTGATTTGTCATCGTAAAGAGGGCGTACGCCCGAATAACTCCATACCGCCTTCTCGGGCGACACATCGGTCGCGAGATATTCGTTGATCGCATCGCAGATATAGGATGCTTCCTTGTCCGAAATCTCAATGTCGTTGGGGTCCCCGGAAAAGGCCTGATCGGTTGTCCCGACCAGCGTGAAATCACGTTCGTACGGAATTGCAAAGACGATCCGGTCGTCCTTGTTCTGGAAAATGTAACAATGATCGCCATCAAACAATTTGGGGAACACCAGATGGCTGCCTTGCACCAGACGTAGATTCTGATGTGTTTCCTCAGGGTTCGCCTGGCCAAGGACGGCATCGACCCAGGGGCCAGCGGCATTGACGACCACTTTGGCAGCTACGCGTTCCCGGGTACCACCCGATGCGAGATCAGCCTGCCAAAGATCGCCCGTGCGTTTCAGCCCGACACATTCTGTTCGTGTGCGAATATCCGCGCCGCGGCGCTTCGCATCGACCGCATTGAGCACCACGAGGCGCGAATCTTCGACCCAGCAGTCCGAATATTCGAAACCTTTGATTAGCCGTTCTTCCAGAATGTCGCGATGCGGTGGCTGGCGCAGATCGACTGACTTGGTCGGCGGCAAATCTTTGCGGCCACCAATATGGTCATACAGAAACAGACCAAGGCGCAGAAGCCATGCCGGGCGCAAACCCCGATCATGCGGCAGGACAAAGCGCAGCGGCCAGATAATGTGCGGCGCCATGCCGAGCAACCGCTCGCGTTCAATCAGGCTTTCGCGCACCAGACGGAATTCATAATGTTCCAGATAGCGCAACCCGCCATGGACAAGCTTGGTACTGGCGGACGAGGTGTGGCTCGCCAGATCGTCTTTTTCGACCAGTAGAACTTTTGCCCCGCGGCCCGCAGCATCACGCGCGATACCAACGCCGTTGATACCGCCGCCAATGACAAGCAAATCGTAAACCGTGCTGTCGCTCACTCTGCTTTTAGCCCTCTGCTTGCAGGTGATAGATCAGGCATGTGTCCGGCATAACCAGCGGGAATTGCATACCATGCTCCATCAATGCCGTCCCTGTGAAGCGTGTGCCGCTTTCTAGCAAGTCTGCGGCATCGATGATGGACGGGCTGGAGACCGATTTGTCACGGTCCGGCCAGACAAGTTTGACGCGATAATGCTTGGCAGAATCCAGTCCAACGAAACGAAGTCTGGCCGGAAGTGTTGTCGGCTGCAGATCAAGCTGGGCACAACTGAACAAGGCTTCCGATTTGTCCTGGGCGACGCAGCCTACCGCATTGAGATAGTCCGCTGCTTCGAGCCGGTAGAAGTCACCGCCATGGATGAGATCGCGATAGGTTTTGTGCAGCGCAATGGCGCGGGCAAGGACAGCGCGATCCTCTGGCGTTTCCTCCGCCAGATCGAGCTCCATTCCCATGTGGCCGAAAATTGCACTCGCGGCACGAAACTCCATCGAGAAAATGCGGTGGGTGATGTGGCAGTGGCGCGGCCCGATATGGTTGCCAAGCACGCTCAGCGGAAAGAAATGGCTGGCTCCGCGCATGATCTGATGACGGTGCCGGGCGTCATTATTGTCCGATGTCCAGATCCGGTCTGTGTGCCTCAAAACACCGTAGTCCGCACGAGCGCCCCCTGAAGAGCAGCTTTCGATTTCAAGCTGCGGATGTGCTGCCCTGAGTTTTGCCATGAGTGCATAAACCGCATGCGTTTGCCGGTGCATGGCCCCGCGCCCGTTCGAGCCGGGATATTGCGTGTCGCGGTTCATATCCCATTTGATGTAGTCCACGCCGTATTCGGATACGACTGCATCGATCTTTTCGTAGAGATAGTCGAAAACTTCCTGCCGGGTCAGGTCGAGTGTAAGCTGATGTCGCGATTCAATCGGTTCCACCCCATCGGCGTGCAGCACCCAGTCCGGATGTTTGCGAAACAGGTCGCTGTCAGGATTGACCATCTCCGGTTCGAACCAGATACCGAATTCCATGCCCAATTCGCGCACGCGGTTGACCAAGGTGTGAAGCCCGTCCGGATAGACGTCGGGCGATACCCACCAGTCCCCCAGACCCGCCTGATCATTGCGGCGCCCGCCAAACCAGCCATCATCCAGAACAAAGCGTTCAGCGCCCACTTCGGCGGCTTTCTCTGCCAGATCGAGGAGCCTCGCCTCGGAATGGTCGAAATAGACCGCTTCCCAAGTGTTGTAGTGGACCTTGCGCGGCCTTGCCTCGATGCGTTTGTCGAAAACGTTGCCTTCCAGATACCGGTGCAATTTCTGCGAGACGCCGGAGAAACCATCTTTTGACCAGCACGCGACCATGTCCGGTGTTGTGTAAGCTTCGCCCTGTGCCAAGTCGATCTCGGCTGGGAACAGCATTTCGCCCATCTGCAGGATTGCGCGGCCATCCGGCAAGCGGTCAACGCGCAGCTTGCTGTTGCCGCTCCATGCCAGATGGAAGCCTGCAGCAAAGCCTGAATTTTCGGATGTGTGGGCAGCGCCTGCAAACAGGCCGGGAAAGCAGTCGTGACTGGTACGTCCGGCTTTGTTTTCACGCACATAGCTGCCGGAGAATTTGTCAATTGGCTCGATCTGGAACTCGCTGGACCAACGGCCCGAAAAGCCGAGAATGCGTTCGAAGCGTCCATCAAATGGTAAAGTCAATGACGCGCACCATTCCAGCGAAAGCGGTGATGGTTGCAGGTTTTCCACCCGTGTTCCGGTCGTGAGAACGCCTGTAACATCGTCCAGCTCGAACTTGTGAACCGTCCGCACTCCTGCATGCGCATCTTCGCATGTCAGTATGAGAGAACATTCGCCATCTCGAGCACTGCTTGCAACGCGCAGATCCGTCGCCCACATCTTGCCGCTCCGATGCGCCACAAAGCCGGATGGCGCCGAACTGCCCGTTCCCAGCTCGTTCATTAGCGAGCCGCGCAAATGTTGCGCCGCACCGCCGGGCGCGTGCTGCCTGGTGGACAGCAATGCCAGTTCTTCCGCTGCTGAACCGGGTAAGTCCGGCCCGCAATACGCGATAAACGGACGCGTGCCTTTTGCCGCTTCGATAGCCACAAGCGTGCCGCCTGCGCGCAGGGTGATAAAAGCGAAGTCTTCAGGATTTTCTACGCTGTCGCTTTCGCTTACAGGCGAATGGCCATGGGATGTGTGCGTGTCATGCATAACGGCATCCAGCCCACCTATATACCAACAAATACATGCGTCCTCTTCCCGTCACGACTTTGCGATCTCTGCAAGGCAAGTCACTGCATCTTGACCGTGAAGGGAAGGGGTGATTTGGCAGCGCATGAACAATTTGGTATATTTAGCAGGCATTGTTGGCATGTCTCGAGTGTAATAGAGGTTCCGGTCGTGTGGGAAGAGCGTACTTACAAGCAAAACATGCATGTGTCTCCCTTGGGCGGGATTCGGCTTGCGTGTTTTTTGAAGAACGGCGTTGGGGTCTTAACGTCCAAACGCGTATTGCCGCATTATAATCTGGTGTTTGTGACGCGGGGTCATGGCCTTTACCGCGACAAAAACGGCGATGAAACGCCGGTAAATGCCGGCGACACAATCATCGTGTTTCCAGGGGAAGAACATTGGTACGGCCCGGCCAAGGGCGATAGCTGGGACGAGTTCTATCTCGTTTTTGAAGGGCCGGTTTTCGACATGTGGCGCAACACCGGCTG
>JAHDDJ010000183.1 GCA_020629385.1 Erythrobacter sp. | reverse complement strand
GCGCTGATCGCTGGCAGCCTGATGGTGCTGGTCGGATTTTCCGGCGGCACCGAGATGGGCCTCTACACGATCTTCGTCTATTTCCTGGTCCAGACCTTTGACGGTTATGTTGTCATCCCGATGATAGCCCGAAAGACGGTTGACCTCGCCCCGGCGCTGGTACTGGCCGCACAATTGATTATGGGCATTCTCTTCGGAATTCTCGGGCTGTTTCTGGCCGACCCTGCGCTAGCCATGCTGAAGGTAGCGCTGGAACGACGGGCAGAACGGATCGAAGCCAATCGTCAGAACGAAAGTGGAAACGCACACAATGGCGCGTAAATTTCTTTATATCATCGCCACGATCATCATCATCGTAATTGCCGGTGCATTCGCGCTGCGGATCTGGTCGGACGAAATTGCCCAGATCGCTTTGGTACCGACTTCCGAATTCGAAGCGCAGGCTCCGCTAGAGCAGAATGCCTATGACGATCCTGCGATGTGGTTCTCACGCCCCGGGATGGGCACATCGGACCCTGCCCGATGGCAGCCACCCTATCAGCGTGAAGCGACCTCGCTTCCTACACCCGCCGATCCGGTTCCGGACTTTGCGACGTTTTTTGTCCACCCGACCAGCTATCTCGACCGGTCAAGCTGGAATGCGCCACTGGACGATACGGAATCGCAGCGCGTCGCGAAAATCTACATTCGCGGGATGGCGAGTGCTTTCAACAAAGCTGACGAGATCTGGGCACCACGTTACCGGCAAGCCACCATTGGCGCGTTTCTGACTGACAGCGAAGATGCGCAAAAAGCGCTCGATGCGGCCTATGCCGATGTGAAGCATGCCTATGATCTGTTTGTCGCTACGGTGGACAACGATACTCCGATCGTTCTCGCCGGCCACAGTCAGGGCTCGGTCCATTTGCTGCGCCTGCTGCGCGAAGAAGTAGCGAATTCGGAGAATGCTGACCGCGTTGCAGGCATTTACATCGTAGGCTGGCCGATTTCGGTTGAGCATGATCTGCCGGCCTTGGGCTTTCCCGCCTGCGCAACTGCTGACCAAGCCGGATGCATCATGTCATGGTCAAGCTATGCCGAGCCTGCCGATCCTTCGAGCGTCCTGAAACAATATTCCGCATCCACTGGCTTTGATGGGAAACTGCGCGGTGAGAGCGCTATATTGTGCACCAACCCGTTGACGGGTGGTCAGAACGACACTGCCGAGGCAGCTAGAAATCTTGGCACGCTGGTACCAGAAGACGGATTCCAGACCGGCACGCTCGTTCCGCGTCAGGTGCCCGCCCGCTGCGATAGTCGCGGCCTATTGCTGATCGGCGATCCGCCGGAAATGGGCGAGTATGTCCTACCCGGCAACAATTACCACGTCTACGACATCCCTCTGTTCTGGTCCAACATTCAGGAAGGTGTCGTGCGCCGCGTAAACGGTTGGACGGCTGCAAAGTGATCACCGAAAGTGCCGCCGAATTACGCGAGGCGTTGCCCGATGGCGGGGCTTTGCTGGCTCTTGATCTTGGCACCAAAACCATTGGCACCGCAACCTGCGACGCCGGATGGCAATTCGCCACTGCTGGAACCACTTTGGAACGCGGGAAATTCGGCCGCGACCGTGACCGGCTGCGCGAAATAATCGAAGCTCGCCGCGTAAAGGCCATAGTTCTCGGGCTGCCGCGAAACATGGATGGAAGCGAAGGTCCGCGTGCCCAGGCCAGCCGTGCCTATGCCCGCAACCTGAATGCCGCTTTCGAACTGCCTGTTCTTCTGTGGGACGAACGCTGGTCCACGGCGTCGGCAGAGCGCGATATGATCGGACAGGATTTCAGCCGCCGCAAACGCGCCGAGCGGATCGACAGCCATGCAGCAGCGGTGTTCCTGCAAGGCGCAATCGATGCGCTGGCAGGTGGAATTCTCTAGACCAGTTCTGCGCGGAACCGTTTGGCTTCGCGAGAGACGAGCAGACTTCCGCTATTTTCCGCTTCACGCCAAATGCGGTCCCGTTCGCCGTTATCCTTCGCAGCCAGCCCGCGCGCGTGGAAACTGGCCAGCCGGATACGATCAACCGGGTGGTGCCGCCCGAAATGCTCCGCGAGATCGCAGCTTTCTTCGCTGCCAAGTCCGATTGCGGCACGCAGAAATACTTCGGTCGATGTCGGACTGACCGCACGGGTGATACGGTTGTCCTCGAGGTCGAAGGCATATTGGTCACGCCAGCTTTGTGCCGCGTCAATCGACATAATGTTGAGCGAAACCGACATGGATCGCGGCGGGATCTGGCTGTGGACGTCGCGATGCGCTCGGTACAGCATCAGCTTGCCCGGATCGAGCGTTGCGCGTTCGACAAAACGCAGCCCTGCTTGTTCGCCGCGATAACCCGCCACCGCATCATGATCATATTCATAGTAATCGCTTTCATACCCCGGACCGAAATAGCCCAAGGTCAGAAAGTCGAAATTATGGTCATGCGGCGCGCCATAGGCAAAATTATGCGCGCCTGTGGTGTGAAACATTTGGTCCTGCTGTGACGGCCAGATATTGGCACGCAGGAAAAAACCATTAGCCGGCTTGGTCAGCACCAATGCCTGCGCGCCATAAGCGCTGTCTTGGGTCTGGCGGTGCCGGTTTTTGAGTTCGTCCAACATGATATCGCCAATGAAAGCGCGGTCATTGCCGAGCCTGCGCAGGCAAAGGGTGGCATGCCCCAGACTTTCCTCATCCTGCGGGTCAAAACCCTTATGTTCCAGCGCGTCGGCACATTCGGCCACGCTATAGACCGCCTTGTCTTTGCAATAGATCACGCGGGGCATAGTTGCGCCTCCAACCGGTTGAGTTCAGGATAGGTGCGCAGCAATCGGGCCTTGAGCGTACCGGCCTGTGAGGCCAGCGAATCCCATCGGTCGTCTGCTATTCGCGTCAGGCAGGCAAAGCCATGTGCCGTGTCGAGCGCCAGAAGTTGGCGCAACGCTTCCCAGCGATTGGGGTTGCCCTTTTCCATGGCTAGCGCTTCGATCTCGTCACACGCATCCCCGCGTTTCATGGCTCCGAGCAAAGCCAGCGCCATTTCCTGCCTGCTCGTTTGACGTTCGCCGGTGGCACAATGCACCAGTGAGCCATCATCAAGGCGATATTCGCGGCTGTTCGCAGGTCTATCGGGGGTACGTGTCAGCCTGAGAATGACCAGACACCCGTCGACCCGGTCAATCATTTTTGTGACATCTGCCCCGTCGAAACGATTTGAGGTTCCTGCTGCAAATGACAGGGATTTCGCGTGAATAGCGGCCTGACTGGTTCGCCCTTGCGAAACAGCAAGCCGCCGCCCTTCACCCTTCCCCGCCAGAACGATCTCCGCGCATTCATTGTCCGAAAAGCACACCGTTTCTGCAGGTGGCATGCTGGTCCGTTCATACATTACAAGTGACAGTGCAGCGTTGGCCTCCTCCATCAATCGCAGCACGGCAATTCCGTCCTGATATTGGTGGCGGAACGGGATGTGTGCGAGCGGATAACTACCCAATGCGTCGCATTGCGTGCCAATCAGCGGGCTGAGCAGTTCCATAGCGGCCTCGCGATCAACCATGATCCGCGCAAGCGTCTCGCAATCGGCCAAGCATCGACCAGCCGCATATCGTTTGATGTCGGTGGCCACTTGCGATGCAACATCCAACAGCCATTGCGCTTTCGCTGTTTCGACCGCTGCCTGCGAGCGACGCTGCAGAGCTGGATCGCTCCGCAGCGCCGCAAGGCTTTGAGCAAATTCACTCATCGCAGTCGCGCCTTATAGCAGGCTGTCCGGCGGGAATGTTTCATACAAATAGACCATGATCACCACGATCCGGTCATCGGTATGCGCAGATGCCAGATCAGACAGGCTGCCGAACATTCCCGTCGCGCTATCGAGGCCCGGCAATTCTGCCAGATCAATCGTCGGTAAATCCATCAATGCTTCCCTTTGTTACGCATAGCAGAATACGCCATGCGAGACGCAGGCTGCGCCGCGAACGCCGTGACAGGAAATTAAAAGATTGAAATGGTTGAAACATCCTTTCACAGCATCGGCATGGCCTCAAAACTGCCCCCATTTGATCCAAGCGAAGCAGTGAAATTCATGCTGCGTCACGGCCATTCGGCCAAGCTTGGTTTGCGCTACCGCGATCATGGCGGGGACTGGGTCGAGCTGGAATTACCTTGGCGTGAAGATCTGGTGGGCGAAGTGGATCGCGGCGTTCTCGCATCAGGTCCGATCATCAGCATGCTGGATATGGCATCGGGTCTGTCGATCTGGACCACCCACGGCACGTTCGTTCCTATTGCGACACTTGATTTGAGAGTCGACTACCAACGCCCCGCGCGCAAGAACGCCAACGTTATCGGCCGTGTTGAATGCTATCGCTTGTCAAAATCCGCAGCCTTTGTTCGCGGCATCGCGCATGACGGGGACGCCGACGACACAGTTGCAACCATGAGCGGCGTTTTCATGTCGATTGCCAAGGATCC
>JAHDDJ010000182.1 GCA_020629385.1 Erythrobacter sp. | reverse complement strand
GCGTTCAACCGGCGGCTGACTGTGTAATCCAGCGTCGAGACAAGAAACCAGCTCAGATACCAGCGGAAGCGGCGGAACAAACCGCCGGCGCGGCGGTGGTCCTTTTTGGTTATCTGTGTCGAGCTGGCTTCCATCGTGTCGATCATTGCGCGCACTTTTTCTGCCATTTCGGCGGACTCGACCCGGACCATCAGCTCCATATTCACCCTGATCGAGCGGTGGTCGAAATTGGCGCTGCCGAAATAGACCACATCGTCGATCACCAACAGTTTCATATGCAATTTGCACGGCTGGAATTCATATATGTTCACCCCGGCGCGTAACATGGCCCCATAGGTTGCGCGTGCAGCGCCAATGGTTGCGCCATTGTCGGACTTGCCCGCCATGATCAGCCGGGCGTCCCCTCGCTTGGCGATCTTGCGAATCTGCCGCCGGAAGCTGCGTGGTGGCGAGAAGTAAGCCATCACCATATCAAGCCGCGATGCCCTGCCGAGGTCGCGCTTCACATTGAGGTTCCAGTTGCTGGGTATCCGTGTCGGCCCGCCGACGAGAAAACGCACGCCGCCTTTGCCGGGTTTCCAATCGCGAACAATGGTCCTGATCGCGCGATATTGCGCCGATTTTGCCTTGGTCCAATCAGAGACCAAGCCGTACCATTCGCATATATCCTCAACCACTGGCCCATGAACCACAACCCCGAGATCGGCCCAGCCGTTTTCTTCAGGCGGCTTGAAGTAATGTTCCGAGATATTGAACCCGCCAAGTATGGCTATCTTGCGGTCGATAATCGTCATCTTCTGATGGTTGCGGATCAGGTACCGGACATTCCAGCGCGGATTGAATAGGGCGAATTCCCCGCCTGCATCGACAATCGGGCGGAAGAACTTTTCCGTCGCGTCGGTCCCGAAGCGGTCCACCACTAGCTGGACTGCAACACCGCGCTTCTGCGCCTCGACCAGCTTGTCACGAACTGTCCGGCCGGCCTCATCATCCTGAAACATGTAATATAGCATGTCGATGGATCGTTCGGCGCGATCAATCATCGACAGCAGAGCATCGAACCGGTGCGTGCCGTCGGGCAGGAATTCGAACTGGTTGCCATGCGCCTCGACCTCGAAAGGCTCGGGATATGCATGTTCGCCGGTTTCGCTGTCTTGTGCCATGCGCGCCTTGTGCAGTTGTAAAGCCCTTGCGACAAGCCCTCTGCCTTCCCGCTGGCATGTCGCATTTTCTTGACTCGGCGCGTGGTCTCACCTAACCGGCAACCTTTCCTGAAACACAAGTTTTATCGGAGTGCCCATGGCGCGCGTTACCGTCGAAGATTGCGTCGACAAAGTTCCAAACCGTTTTGACCTTGTCCTTCTTGCCGCACAGCGTGCGCGCGAGATTTCCGGCGGTGCCGAAATTACGCTCGACCGTGACCGGGACAAGAACCCCGTTGTCGCCCTGCGCGAAGTTGCGGAGCAGACGATCAAGCCGAAAGATCTGAAAGAAAGCGTCATCACCGGCCTGCAGAAAATCCTGCCCGATGATGAAGACGAGGCGGATGAAGTTGCGTCGCTCAGCCAGTCGGCAGAGGCTTTGCGGATCACCGCATCGGCTCCGACACGCTCGACATCGATCGGTGCCGATTACGACGGCTAAGCTGTCCGACCGATCGGTTCCATTTCGGGCCACATAAAGGCCGCTCCTTGACGGGGCGGCCTTTGTCGTTTGGAGTGCCGTAAAAATAAGAATCGGGTTCATTCTGCGGGGCGAAGATGGCAGTTATCGCTATTTACAGCGTGAAAGGCGGCGTCGGCAAAACGACGCTGGCGGCCAATCTCGCCTGGTGCTCGGTCGCGCAATCGGATCACGCAACCGTGTTATGGGATCTCGATGCTTCGGGCGGAGCAGGCTTTCTGCTGGGTGCCAGCGAGCACGGCGCCAAACAATCGACCACCTTGTTCGATGCCGACCGCGATCCCCGCAGGCTGGTAGCCGACACCAGCGTCGCGAACCTGCGCATTCTTCCCGCGGACGAGGGCTTGCGGGCGCTCGACATCAAACTGTCGCGTATCGGAAACCGCAGCCGGATATCCCGTATCGCCCGCGATCTGGGCAAGGATTATACGCGGGTCATTATCGACTGTCCGCCCGTGCAAAGCGAACTGAGCAACCAGATCATCCGCGCCGCCGATCTGGTGATCGTGCCCCTTCCGCCTTCGCCCCTGTCAACGCGCGCGTTTGCCCAGGTTTCCAAGCAGGTTCAGGCGGCCAGCAAGCGCCATCCGCCGATGCTGCCAGTTCTTTCGATGGTCGATATGCGGCGCAATCTGCATCGCAAGGCAGTGGACGAAGCGACAAACTGGCCGATCATCCCGTTCTCCAGCGCAGCCGAACAATGCGCTGTGCGACAGCAGCCCGTCGGCCAATTTGCACGAAGCTCAGCCACCGCCAAAGGCATCGACACGTTGTGGAACGCAATTGAGGCCAAATTATCGGCCATGGAAATAGGTTAGCCTAGGCTCTCGACCGCGCGATCATTGCGCATTAGGCTATCTCCATGAGCGGGGATATCGGTGACATTTCAGGAGCGGTAGGTGACGCAGTCACCGGAGCCGCAGTGGCTGGCGCAGTCGAACCGGCTGCGGACGGAGTAAAGCCTGCCGACGAGGATACTGGAACCGGCACCGCCTGCCTCAACTGCGGGACCGCGATTATCGGCAATCATTGCCACCATTGCGGGCAGAAAGCACATATCCACCGCACGCTGACGGCCTTCATGCATGATCTGGTGCACGGCGTTCTCCACTTTGAAGGCAAAATGTGGCGCACTCTGCCGCTGCTGATGTTCAAGCCGGGGCAGCTGACACGCCGTTACATCGAAGGCCAGCGCGCACGGTTTGTATCGCCGATGGCGCTGTTTCTGTTTTCTGTATTCTTGATGTTCGCGGTCTTTCAGGTTGCCGGCATTACCACACCGACAAACATCGAAGACTCGATGAATGTCGAACCCGATCTGGAGAAAGTCGAACTAGACGCCAAGAAGCAGCTGGAAGAAGCTAAGGCTGCGCTCGCCGAATTGCCCGCGGACTCGCCCGAACACGCCGAAGCAGAAGCGACCGTGAAACGGCTCGAGGAAGCCAATGCCGGTATCGAAGGTCTGACCACAGTTCTGGCGAAAAGTGACAGCTCGCAAATGACCTTCAATGGCACTGGGATAGAAAGCTTCGACGAGGGCATCATCAAGAAGTGGCGCGAGAACCCCAGCCTGATGCTCTATAAAATGCAGAACAACAGCTATAAGTTTTCGTGGCTGTTGATCCCGCTATCGATACCGTTCGTATGGCTGCTGTTTTTCTGGAAGCGCCGCTTCAAAGCCTATGACCACGCCATTTTTGTGACCTATTCGCTGGCCTTCATGTCGCTGTTGTTTCTCACGCTGTCGCTGCTGGGGATCGCCGGGGTTGCTTTGCCGATTGTTATTCTGGCAGGCATCTTCATTCCGCCCGTGCATATCTACAAGCAGCTGAAATACGGATATGAGCTGTCCCGCTTCGGAGCCTTCTGGCGGACTGCGGCGCTCACCAACATGATCGTGTTTATCGTTATCATGCTGTTCCTGTGGATTCTGTTGCTGCTCGGCGCGTTGTAGCCCGTGCGACAACAAAAAAGGGGTGCCCGAACTACCGGACACCCCCTGTTTTCTTTCGGTCTGACTTTCTGAGCAGCTTTATGCGCCTTGCGGTGCGCTGCCACCCGATCCGCCGAATTTCTTGCCAGCCTTCGGAATGGTCGATCCGGTAATCGGCTTGACCGCACCCGGGCCTTTCGGCGTGTCCGAACGTTCGATTTTGCCGGTTTCCATCAGCTGGTCGATTTCCTCGCCATTCAGCGTTTCATATTCGAGCATAGCCTGCGCCAGCAGATGCAGCTTGTCTTCCTGCTCTGTCAGCACGTCCTGCGCCCGTTTATGCGCGTCTTCGACCAGCTTCTTGATCTCCGCATCGATCAGCTTGTTGGTATCGGCACCGGCCATTGTCCGCTGCGTCTGCCCCATGCCGAGATAGCCTTCCTGGCTGGCCTCGTACTGGAGTGGGCCGAGCTTGTCGGACATGCCCCATTTGGTGACCATGTTGCGCGCCAGATCGGTCGCATACTGAATGTCGGAGGATGCTCCGCTTGAAACCTTGTCATAGCCGAAGATGATTTCTTCGGCCACGCGGCCACCCATGGCAACCGCAAGGTTCGCATGCATTTTGTCGCGGTGATACGAGTAATTGTCCCGCTCCGGCAGGCGCATCACCATACCCAGCGCGCGCCCGCGCGGAATGATGGTCGCTTTGTGGATCGGATCGGATGCTTCTTCGTTCAGCGAGACAAGCGCGTGGCCAGCCTCGTGATAGGCGGTCATCTTTTTCTCGTCATCGGTCATCACCATAGAGCGGCGTTCGCTGCCCATCATGACCTTGTCTTTCGCGTCTTCGAATTCCTGCATGGCGACAAGGCGCTTGTT
>JAHDDJ010000181.1 GCA_020629385.1 Erythrobacter sp. | reverse complement strand
TTGGTCAGCCACAGGATCAAGGGAATCACGGCAATCGCCATGCAGGCCAGCACCGAACTTTCGTAAAGACCGGAATTGTCATTCACCAGAAACAGCTGGTTCTCATATCCGCCGCCACCAAGAACCACCTTGATACCAGGGCCGATGATGATGGCCGCCATGCCAAGCATCATGATCAGGATTGTGGCTTCAATCCGCAAGCGCGTTGTCAGGGTGAGCGGCAGGAAAATGGCGAAAACCAGCGCTTTCCAGACCCAGTCCCATTTTGCCGCTGCCGATTCGGGGAAATCGGCGAAGGATGTTGTCCAGAAACAATAGGCGAGCAGCGCCAGCAACAGGAACTGTCGGAACGTGAAGCGGCTATTGTGCTTGGGATCGGTCAACACCCACCCGGCAAAAGCCGCGACAAAGGTGATCAGCGACGATTGCAGGATCGGCATAAAGGTCCAACCCATTTTGCCGGGTGCCAGAATGTCGACATAGAGATAGGCCAGCACCCACACGAAAGGGCGCCGGAATCCGATTGCCAGAAACACAATCAGGAAAAGAAAGAGCGCGAGATCAAGCACGGGGCGGCTGCCCCTGATTCGTCATGCTTTGCCCGGACGCAGGTTGCGCAGAACGCCGTTTCTTGCGTCCGTCACCAAGCTTGGGATCCTCGTCCAGCGCCTTCTGGCTGACAAGCCGGATCAGGGCGATCAGGATCAGTCCATGGGACAAAGCAAGGGCGAAATAATCGATCACGGTAAGAAGCGCTCTCCGGAGGAACAGAAACCTGTCCCTAACAGGAGGGAGTTGACGCGGCGTTAAGCTTGTTCTGCCAAAGGAATGCGCATGACCCGCGTACTTCACGTCCTTGACCATTCGCTTCCGCTGCATAGCGGTTATACATTTCGCACGCGTGCGATCCTGAAAAGCCAGCAGGCGGCAGGGCTGGATATTCGCGGCATTACCGGATTGCGCCATGCGGCCGACGGTCCGCCAGAGGAAAGCTGTGACGGCATTCTCTTCCATCGTACTGTGGGTGAAGCATCCGGCCCTGTGGGCGTGCGCGAGTTGCGGGAGATTAACGCTCTGGCTGCTGCAATCGAAAAACTGGCTTCAGAATGGCGGCCCGACGTGCTCCACGCGCATTCGCCAGCATTGTGCGGGCACGCAGCGCTCAAAGCCGGGCGAAAGCTCGGCATTCCGGTGGTTTACGAGATCCGCGCATTCTGGGAGGATGCCGCAGTCGGCAATGGCACCGGCAGCGAGGGCTCTGTCAAATACCGGATGACGCGTGCCCTGGAAAACCGGGTCGTCGCAGGTGCCGATGCAGTATTCACAATCTGCGAAGGTCTGCGCGATGATCTGATTACGCGCGGTTTCGACGGCGGGAAAATCGGGATTTCACCCAACGGGGTCGATCTGTCACTCTTCGGCGAGCCTACCGCACGTGATGATAAGCTGGCCGAAAGCATTGGTCTGGAAAACGGTCCTGTCATTGGCTTCATCGGAAGCTTCTATGATTACGAAGGGCTCGATGACCTGATTGCGGCCATGCCTTATCTCCGTCAGCAGCAACCCAATGCGCAGCTTTTGCTGACAGGCGGGGGGCCAATGGATGAGGCCTTGCGCGCACAAGCCGCCAGTTCCTCTGCCGCGGAGGCCATCCACTTCACCGGGCGCGTCCCGCATGATCAGGTCGAACGCTATTATTCACTCATCGATATTCTTGCCTATCCTCGCAAAAAGAGTCGCCTGACCGAATTGGTCACCCCGCTCAAACCCCTTGAGGCCATGGCGCAGCAACGCATTGTCGCAGCATCCGACGTGGGCGGCCATCGGGAACTGATTGCAGATGGGGCAACAGGGATGTTGTTCCCGGCAGACGATCCGGAAGGCATTGCCAACGCGCTAGGTGATTTCATCGACCGAAAGTCGTCGTGGGAAGCCATAAAGAAACGGGCACGCCAGCACGTTTCAGACAAACATGACTGGTCAAAGAACATTCATCGTTATCTTTCTGTTTACCATCATTTGCTAGCTCTGCAGCCGAGTGGGAATTTGTCAGACGCCGCATAAGCGGAACTTTGGCACCCATATTGAGGCAACAGGGACAACAGCGTGTTTGGCAAAACCACATCGGCATCAGCCCAAAAGGCTCCGATCAGTTCGCACCCGATCTTCCCGGTCGTAGTTGCGATCTGGTTCGCCGCGCTTTTGGGCATAGGCAGCCTGATCTTGCCGGTGATCCTGTTCGAGAAGATTTTTGAAGTCACTGGAATCGCGTCACTCGTACCCGCCGCGCAAGCACCGCTTGGGTTCACCGCGCGGATGCTGATCGCCATTGCCGCAGCAACAGGGGGCGCAATTGCTGGTGTGTTGGTAGCGCGCAAGGTCGCGGCTTCACAATCTGTCAGCAAAGGCACCCGTTTGCGCACGGGTGCAGACGCCTCTGAAAATAGTGATAGCGATTCCAAACGCCCCATTTCTGCGATGGAAGAACTCGGCAGCGACAGTCTGGACGAGCCGATCGCCGATGAATCGCGCAAAAAGGAAAGCTATAAAGGCAAGCGGCGTTCACTCGCTGTGACGGACGAAAGCGGGCCCAGCGACTTTCTTGAACTCGCTCCACTGCCGGGCGGAGACATTGCCTTTGATGAGGAATCCCTGATGTCATCGGATGACCGCCATCAGCCGCTCGACCTCGACGAATTCGCTGATGAAAGCGATGACGCTGACGACGCTGAGTTGATGGCTGAGTTGAACGGACCTTTCGCGCGTCCTGCCGCCGAGCAACAAGTACAATCTGCTGCACCGACCGGCGTCGATTTTGCAGCTGTCGACACACCAGAAAGCTTCCCGCCTTCCGTAACGCAACCCCAATCAGAAACCCCCGCCGCTGAAACGCTGCGCGAGGAGCTCGCAACTATGACTGAACCAACCGATCAAAACCCAGCCAGCGATCACGATTTCGGGGCTTATAATCCGCTCGCGGACAAGCAGGAAAGCGGCCAGCAATTTGCGAAACCGTTTGCGCCAGCTCCGCCCGTTAATGTCGAACCTCAAGTCAAATTCGCCGCACCCGTCGCGCCTGCAGCAATGCCTTCACCGGAACCTGTCGCGCAAACACAGGTCGCACCGGCAGCCAATCCGACGAAGCCACTCAACGAGCTTGGCATGGTCGAGCTGGTCGAACGGTTCGCAAGCGCGCTCCAATCGAAAAGAATCGCGTCAGAGGCTGCGCCGCAAAGTGCACCTGCACCCGTGCACCACGAAGCCGTTGCTCCAGCACAGCCACTTGTCGCCGAGCCTGTAGAAACGCCCACCAGCTTCCAGTCGCCAGCGATTGAACAACCCCAGCCAGCTCCGCAGCCTGCGCCATTCGAACCGGCTGCAGAACCCTCTTTTGCGGCAGCTACCGAACCTTCTGCCTCTCCACTGGTCTTCCGCCGTGCAAGCGCGCCACAAAGCATGACTGAATCTGTGCCGGAAAGCATCGTCCAGCAACCAGCTGCTGAAAGTCCTGCCGGCTTCGCAGCGCCAGCGGCGCAGCATGACGCAACCCCGTCGATACCATCGGCCCTCCAGCCGCTTGGTTTTGATGATGGTGACGATGATGAAGATTTCGGCGATAGCCCGAATCTCGGCCTGTCGCTCGATGCGCTGCGCAATCCTCAGCCGCAACAAGCCGCTGAACCAGCGATACCGGCACCATTCTCGGCTCCGGAACCCCAAACAGCTCAACAGCCGGCCCAACCGCAGGCCACGCCAGAACCAGCCGCCGCGCCGGAATATGCCGAGGCTCCCGAAAGCGATGACAGTTACAGCTCGCTGCTCAATATGCGCAACGCGCTGGGTGCAAGCCGCGAGTTTGTCCGCATTGAGGAAGATGATGCCGCAGCTACAGCAGAACCCGTGGTCGTGTTCCCCGGTCAGGATGGGACGCCTGCGCAGCCGGGGCAGGCTGCTACCGAATTTGTGCCACAACCAGCTGCGACAGACGCGGCGCGCCCCTTCGATGGTCCGGCTGCCCAGCCCGTGCGTAAGTCAGGCGAAGCTGTGGCGAATGCAGGTGAAACAGAACGCGCTCTACGCGAAGCACTTGAAAAATTGCAGCGTATGAGCGGCGCTGCCTGAACTGTCCCGAAAGTTCCCGAAGAGCCCGTCTGAGCAATCAGGCGGGCTTTTTCTATCCGCACCGGTAACAATGGTCAGGCTATTGCCGTGCATACGATAACTTGCCTCTTCGCAGTTGCAAAAATCATTTCCTGTCTTCATGAAGAGCGTTCGCGACATTTTTCTCGACTTTGATCGGTGAAAAATGCGGAACATTGCCGGACAAGGCTTAGGGAGCCTGAATTCCGGCACCTGACATGGATAGGATTTTGAATGGGATACCCTGCGCCAGAGGGGCTGTACGATCCACGGAATGAACATGATGCCTGCGGCGTCGGTATGGTCGCGCATATCAAGGGCGTGAAATCGCATGCGATTGTCACCCAGGCGCTCGAAATTCTGAACAATATCGATCACCG
>JAHDDJ010000180.1:2024-4522 GCA_020629385.1 Erythrobacter sp. | reverse complement strand
AGTTCGTCGCGAATCCATTCGCGCACAAACGGTCCCGATGTGTCCCACATATTGATTTCCGGATTGAGCTGCGTCGCAACGCCCTCCACCATCACCATGGTTTTTTGCAGCAACAACAAATGCGGCTGCGTCTCCATGTCGAAATCACGGGTAATCGCAAACAATCCGTCCAGCATTTGGCCAACGCTCAGCTCGCTAACCGGCTTGCCGCGCATCGGCTCACCCACAGCGCGCAAGGCTGTCGCAAATTCGCCGACATCGTGGTGGCTGGGCACATATTGCGCCTCGAAATGGATTTCCGCGACACGCTGATAGTTACCGGTAGTCAGGCCATAGAGGATTTCCGCCAGCCATGCCCGCGCCTGACGGTTGATCCGGCCCATAATGCCGAAATCAATCGCAACTATTGTCCCGTCCGCTTTCACGAACAGATTACCCTGATGCATATCCGCATGGAAGAAGCCGCCGCTTATCGCCTGCGTCAGAAAGGCCAGCACCAGCCGTTTAGCCAGTTCCGGCAAGTCATGACCGGCGGCGATCAATTCATCGCGCTTGCTGATCTTCACGCCATCCACCCATTCGACCGTCATCACCTTGCCATTGGTGCGATCCCAGTCGATTTCGGGAATGTCGTATTTGTCGATGGCTTTCATCGTCTCGGCCAGTTCGCTGGCAGAGGCTGCCTCGCGCCGCAGATCAAGCTCGCGGTTGGTCCAGCGTTCGAAATTGGCGATGGTATAGCGCGGTCGCAATCGCGCCGCCTCGCCGCCCATTGCCTCGAGATGCGCGGCCGCCCAGTGGTATGTCTCGATATCCTTGGCAAACTTCTCGCGGATCCCAGGGCGCAGCACTTTGACAGCCACAGTCTTTCCGTCAGTCGTCACGGCCCGATGGACCTGCGCGATAGAAGCAGCGCCGACTGGCTGTTCCTCTACCGACGCAAACAGATTCTCGAGAGGTTGATCAAAGCTGCTCTCGATCACTGTGCGAATTTCGGAGAAGGCCACGGGCGGCAAATCATCCTGCAGCGACAGCAGGTTTTCGGCGGCTTCCTCACCCACCAGATCGGGGCTAGTGGCCAGCGATTGCCCCAGCTTTATCGCAGCAGGGCCGATAGCCCGGAATGCGCTGGCATAATCTGGCACGGCGGGCTGAAAAGTCCCGAACCGCGCCAGCCTTACCAGACGGCGCACAGGTGGCGGGGTGTTGGGGTCCGCCTCGATTCCACGCAGAGCGCCGTGCTTTGCCAATGTCCGGCCCCATTTCAGGAGCCGCCAGATATGCGTAGCGGGACGAGTCATTTCCCTAAATCTTCCATCCCGAATGGATCGCGACCGCGCCGCCGAAGATGGCTTCCACCTTGGTCCGGCTAAACCCGGCATCGCGGATCATCTGTTCGAATTTCGGCATAGGTGGGAAACGGCGGATCGATTCGGCGAGATAGCGATAGCTGTCCTCATCCTGCGCGATCAGACCACCGATTTTGGGCATCAGTTTGTGCGAATAGAGATCATACACTTCCTTGAAGCCGGGCCATTCGGTGGTCGAAAACTCCATACAATAGAACCGCCCGCCGTGCTTCAGAACGCGGTGCGCCTCTTTCAATGCGCGGTCGATATGCGTCACATTCCGAATGCCGAAAACAATCGTGTAGGCATCGAAGGTTCGCGAAGAAAATGTCAGCTCTTCCGCATTCTGGCGCGACCAGACCAGCCCGTCGATCCCGCGATCCATCGCCCGTTCGATACCGACATCAAGCATGTCCTGATTGATGTCGGACACAGTGATCTGCGCGCCGGAGGGTACCATGCGGAAAGCGATATCGCCTGTGCCGCCAGCCATGTCGAGAATGGCTTCATTCGACTGCGGTTTTACCCGGCGCACGAAGCGGTCCTTCCACAGACGGTGCATCCCGCCCGACATGGCATCGTTCATGATGTCATATTTGGCCGCGACCTTGGAAAAGACCTCGCCGACCATTTCGGTTTTTTCCGAAACGTCGACTTCTTGATACCCGAAAGAAACTCTATCGCTCATGCGCGCGTCCTTAGGAGGAATTGCGGTGCTGGCAAAGGGTGTTAAGACCCGGTTATGCCAGAATTACCAGAAGTTGAGACAACGGTCAGAGGGCTCGCCCGGTTCCTTGACGGGGAACGCATAACCCGTGTCCGGGTCAACCGGCCCGACATGCGTCGGCCATTCCCTGTTGATCTGGCGCAAATGCTGACCGGAGCAACGGTAAGCAGTCTGGGACGGCGGGCTAAATACGGGCTGATCCATACCGACCGCGACAGCACGATGATTTTCCATCTGGGTATGAGCGGGCGATGGCGCATCGATCCGGAAGAGCCTGACAAGCACGACCATCTGGTTCTCGAAACCGCAGACCACAGCTTTGCCTTGTGCGATCCGCGGCGGTTTGGCTGGGTCGATCTGGTAGCGACAAACGCGCTCGATGCGTGGCCTTCCATCGCCTCGCTGGGGCCGGAACCGCTTGG
>JAHDDJ010000180.1:0-1924 GCA_020629385.1 Erythrobacter sp. | reverse complement strand
CAAACGCGCTCGATGCGTGGCCTTCCATCGCCTCGCTGGGGCCGGAACCGCTTGGTCCCGGACTAACCGCTGACCATTTGAAACGGGCATTCGCGGGGCGGGCGCAAGCGATCAAACTGTTGCTGCTCGACCAGAGAATTGTCGCGGGCTTGGGTAACATCTATGTGTGCGAAGCGCTGCACCGCGCCCGCATCCATCCGCGCAAGGCGGGCGGCAAAGTCAGTATGCCTGCGCTGCGCAGGCTTGTTCCCGAAATCAAGGCGGTGCTTGCCCAATCCATCGAGGACGGTGGTTCATCGCTCAGGGATTATGCCCGCCCTGACGGTCAACTTGGCTATTTCGCCACCCGCTTTGCGGTCTATGGCCGCGAAGGCGATCCCTGTGACCGTGCTGATGGCGGAACCATTCGCCGCATCGAACAAGGCGGTCGCAGCACATGGTTCTGTCCGAAGTGCCAACGGTAAATCTGTGGCGCTCGAGGCAAATCAAAGATTGACGATTCGGCGCACCCTCGGTAAAGGGCGCGCTTTCCGGCGGGTAACTGCCGTTTCCGAACGAACCAAATTACACATTCCGGCCGCGATTGTGGCGGCCCGATAAAGGACAGACATGGCCAATACGCCGCAAGCACGCAAGCGCATCCGTCGCAACAACCGCCGCGCCGAAATCAACGGCGCGCGCATGAGCCGCATTCGCGGTTTCGTGAAGAAAGTCGAAACCGCCATTGAAGGCGGCGATGCTAAAGTTGCTGCAGAAGCTCTCAAGGCTGCCCAGCCCGAGATCGCTCGCGGTGTTGCACGCGGTGTCATGCACAAGAACACTGCAGCGCGTAAGATGTCGCGCTTGCACAAGCGCGTCGCTGCGCTCTGATCAGAGTTTCCGATTCGGTCGAAAAAGCCGAATCGCCTGATCGAAACAGGCTCAGAAATCATCAAAGGCCGGTGCTTCAGGCGCCGGCCTTTTTTGTTGCAATGCAGCGATTTTGGGGCGCGCCAGAATGTCATCATGGCGTAACATTGCATAACCCCAGCTAATCCCGCGATTCGCGTCCTCTCGGAAGGCAAAATCCTTAGTAAACAGCCTATTAAACGTAACTCTGCGGGACTCAGGCGAGTCAACTTGTTTATTTCAGTTTTTTTGCATTATCCCCCCTTGCCTCGCACCCATTGACGGTCATAACTGACAATCAGTTCGGGGCTTGGACGGTCCGGACTTTATGAATTTGATGCACTACACGATCCCGGAAACCACGATTCCGGGTAAGGGCACCGCTTTGTCAAATGCCGCCTTGTAGTTGCATTGAGGATGGGGAAATCGGCGAAGCCGGATTTGGGGATACGCAGGGTAATGGCAACGAAGAATGGCGGTTCAGGCTACACCAACCGCAAACCGGGCAAGGGTGATATGGAAGATATCGAAGCGGTAAATCTGGCAGCGGACTGGGCTGACATCAGCCAGGGCCTGCGCAAGGATTTGGGGCACCAGCTTCACAGCCAGTGGATCAAGCCGATCCAAGTTGGCGAGTTCTCCAAGGAAACCGGTACGCTCAATCTGTATTTGCCGACCGAATTCTCCGCCAATTGGGTGCAGGACCGGTTTGCCGATCGTCTGTCGCTCGCCTGGAAAATCGCCAAGAGCGACATCCGCCACGTCAAAATCCAGGTGCATCCGGGGCGCCGCAAGGTTGCCGATCTCAGCCTGCATGGCGATGGGCGCCGCGCTGCCAATGACGCCGGTGATTCGTCGATGATCGCAGTCGCTGCAGGAACGATCGGCGAGCAGGGTTTCACCTCTTCAGTCGGTCTTGACCCGTCGCTGACCTTTGCTGCTTTTGTCACTGGCGAAACCAATATTCTTGGCTGTAACGCAGCCCAGCGCATGGCCGCTGTCGAGCAACCGCAATTCAGCCCGCTCTATCTCAAAG
>JAHDDJ010000179.1 GCA_020629385.1 Erythrobacter sp. | reverse complement strand
CTTTCCTGATACATCAAATACTGTGATTGTCGCTGATCCTGCTTTCGCTAAGCTAAAGCTGATCTGTGTTGAACCTCTCCATGGGTTTGGCTCATTCTGTCCTAATGCATATTCTGCAGTTGCTACTCCTCCAAAGTCTATGCCTTGAACTTCGTAGTTGCTGCCTTTGTATGCTTCTGACATTGTCAATCTATCACTGATACTTAATGTCTCTTGCGTTCTCATCGTACTATTCGCACTCATTACTAAGGTAAATAATACTTCGTCTGATGTCGCTGTTACTCCTGTTCTTCCTTCTGTATGCCAGCTCATCGTCATCATGTCGTTAAACATCGCAAAGTTGCCTGCACTCATCTCTAACTTACCACTCTCTACTGCCAATACTTCCATTCCTGATGTCTCCATTGTGAACTGGTATCCGTAGATATCACTAAAGTTCTCTGCACTGAATGCTACTCTTACTTCACTTCCTTTGCTTACTACTTTATCCTCTACATTGAAGATCAACTTGCTTGTTCTTGTATCTAAGTTAGCTCCGTTTGCACTCAAGATCACACTGCCGTTTACATCTCCAACTTTCACACCTACGAAGTCTTGGTTCATCATATCTGAATCTAAATCAGCTATGTTCAATACTTCTGTAAATGGCCATGGTGATGCTGCGTTTAATGTCTCGCTTGCATCCACGATTCTCCAGCTATCATTAGCTGCATATCTATCCGATACTCCTAAGATTAACTTTCTGATCTCTACTAAATCTATTCCGGTTACTCGCTCATCATTACTCGCATCTGCTGCTATCATCTTGTATGCACTATCCAATGATTCTAAGCCTAAGATGTGTCTCTGAATCATTACGATATCTAATGTACTTACTCCATTCAACCAATCTGTTGTCATACCTCCACCTACTTGGTAGTTAGTGTACATTGGGTTTTGATCAAACGCATAACTTCCATCTGCTTCTGTCATCTGCGTCACTGGGTAACTTGGATTCTCTGTCATCGCTTGCATCTCCATATTTGGTACGCCTGCGCCTGACTCTGTCATCACTCGACCTGCTATCATCGCTCTATTTCCTTCGATGCCACATGTGTTGTTGTTATCACTCAATTGTAGATTCACTACACAGAAGTCATAATTTCCACACTCATCCCATACATATACTTCTACTGGTAAGATTCCTCCATTCGCCGCTGCGATCTCTAAATCATCACAGTTGAATACTCTTGCACTTGATCTTAGGTTTCCTAACCATTTCTCTCCTTCTCCTTCTAAGTAATCATCTTCATCTATCTCGCCATCTGCATCATACCATGGATCTAAGCTCGCATCTGATAACTGTGCTGGTGCTACACTTGAGAATGTGTACAATAAGTATTCTTCTTCTGTACAATTATCAAAGCTACCTGCATTGAAATCTTTTGCCCATAACTCTACTGATCCATCTACCATCAATGCTGTACTTAAGTTTAAGCAGTATGGTGTCGGCTTCTTCTTATCTTCTACTGTAAAGTAGCTTGTCCCTGTTGTTGTGTTTCCACATCCATCATGTACTTTCCACAATACTCTGTGTTGTAATCCACATGCCCCTGGGATTCCGTCTGGTAATGCGATACATAATGCTTCACCTGCTGCCGTTGGGCTTACAAAACTTCCACTTCCTGTCGTTGGACTGATGTAGAACTCATTGTCTGATGGTAAGAAACTGCTGTATGTCCAGTCTACATCCCAATCTGACCATGCATCTACTTCTACTTCCCACTTCAACCATGGACTTCCACATGCTCCGTTATCTGTAGCACTTGCTTTCAATTCTAGATCATAACCTGTACAATCTAATGTCGCTGCCAAACAAGTATCTTGGATCGTCAATACTGGTGCTTCGTTGTCTAAGAACTTGATCACCTGTGTATGTGTTGAGATACCTGGTACTAATCCATCATCTTCTGGTTCTGGTACTTCATTTAAGTCTGGATCATCTACATTGTAATCACACCAGTTTATTACTGTCCAGTGATTCAATATTTTGAAACATGCTCCATCTTCAAAGTTAAAGGTATCACTCTCCATATTGATGCCTATTAGCTCACATGCCTGATGTACTACTACTGGCTCGCCTGGATCGAAATCCATACAATCTACTGTAATATCTTCTGGGTATGTTACATCTAATGGTCTATCATCTTCTGGTGATACGATTATCCATTGTACACATGTCTTCTCGCCACACGTCCATGTTCTCTTTATCGCTCCTGATCTACAGCTTGGGTTATAAGCTGGTACTTCTACTCCTGGCAGTGGTTGTGCATTCGTTGACTTCTTCTGGAATTGGTCTCTTGGATTATTATCCGTAATCTCACATACTCCATCACTACATGTATTAAATACTGCAGGTACTCCTGTCAACTCATAATCTAAGTAATCTTCTTCACACTCTAAGAATACGTGTGGTGGACATACTACGATCGGATCTAACTTATCTTCAACTCTTACATTGAACCATCCTTCGTTGTAATTATCTCCTGTGTTTCCTACGATTCCATCACAGTTTCCATCATCCCATACTCTCAACCATACTGTCACATTTCCATACAATACGCCTGATATACTATCTACTTCTGTTAAATCTTCACAACAGAACTTAACGTATTCTCCATTATCTGTATCCCAATCGAAATCGTTTAGATCTCCATTGTTATTGTATGAATCATTACCTTCGAATCCACAGTTATCACTGTCTCTTCTGATCTCAAAATGTACATCACTACATTCGTCATGACTTCCATTATCTGCATCTACTGCATATAATTTCGCTATTCCGTCTGCATCTAAATCATTTGTCAAACTCACTACTACAAACTCTGTCGTAATCACTACTGGGGCTGTACCATCTACCACTGTTACATTCATCGTGTAACTGCCTTGGTTTCCACAACAATCAGTTGCATAGTAAGTGATCGGTGTCGTTCCTTTTGGTAAATCAATCACTCCATTAATTACTGGGAAGCCTGCTGGTCCATCTGCATACCATGTCAAATCACTATCACAATTATCATGTAAGTGTTCTGGTGTCGGTACTGTGAATGTTCTTCCACATGACCATGCATCCGTACTTATCGTCAAGTCTGGGTTGCTTACTGTTGGTGCATCTGTATCTACTGCTTTGATTATCTGTGTAAATACTTCTACTTCTGTTGTACACCAATCTAAAATTGTCCAGTCTCTCGCTACCTTGCTATTCCCTTTACAGCCTTCTGCACATGCATCTATATCTGAATCTTGATATACTGCATAGATGTTACAGATGTTTGTTGTTATTGGTTTAGCGTGGTAATTTCCTCTCCAACCTTGTACTACTACATATGGGTAAGCATATGTGTATCCTTCGTTGAATTCTACAATATTTGGTGTATTGTCGTAATCATCTCTATCCTTTCCTGCTGGTCTTCCTGGTGTATCCAAGTCAAAGTGTGCTACTAATCCTTCTGGACTTGTATCCGTTCCACATGGTACTTCTACCAATGGTTGTGGCGTATAGTAATCAAACAAGCCTTCATCTGGATAATTTGGCCATACGCCATCTACTGTCTCTCCTACATTATCACTATTCAAACCTGCAAACAAGAATTGTTGCTTACACTCTATTGTACCTGTCGTCCCATCTGCATTTGGATAAGTGTATAGTAACGTTCTTACTACTATCTTATCCTCACAGTTTGGTCCATCTATGATCTCCAAATTAACCGCTGGATCTTCAAAATCATAACAGTTGTCGTCTGGCATATTATCATCGATGTCTGGTAATATCTCATTGTTACCTCCATCTGCTTCTAATATCTCTAAATCCCATATCTCATAACAGTAGAAGGTACAATCTGGGTTCGGTACCAATACGCCTGCTCCATTATCCATGTATGGTGTCTCACACTCACATACTGGTGTCGGTGCCAACTTATCCTCGATACATACTGTTCCCCAACATACTGAGCCTGTACAGTTGTCTGTTACTTCATACATTAAACACTCTCCTGCATAATCTCCAATATCATTCGGATCTAATGGTAAGTTCGTCTTTGGATCTAATACTGAGTATGAGTAGAAATCATAATCTACATCCCCTTCTAAGAATAAATCTGTCGTCGGTGATGATCCTAATGAACAGTTCTCATCTAAACTGATGTTTATCTGATCATTACATACCATCTGTCCTCCATCATGTACACCCAATGTTGCTATTGCACTTTGAACTTCACAATCTGGGTTTGGTGTATGATCTGCTGTTACTATTACATAGTAATCAAAACCACTCATACCCAATGTTACATTCGATACATCTAATGTTGAATTAGTCTCTCCCGTAAGGATATAACTCAATCCATCATTTTGTACTACATACCATTGGTATGTTAATACTGATGTACCTGGGTTATCTAAACTTGCTGTTACACTAAAGCTTACATCTTCGCCTGGACATGCTGCTACGCCTACTGGCTCTATGTCTATCTGTGGTGTCTCGTTTAT
>JAHDDJ010000178.1 GCA_020629385.1 Erythrobacter sp. | reverse complement strand
GGACGGGGCGGCAATGTCGGATAGCCGGGCATGGCACGGCTTGCATCCGCGCTGGCCTCAGCGACCTCACCCGAAACAACGGCAACAGGAGCAGCGCTTTCGACCGACCGGCGCGATACTTTGGATCCGGTAACCACAATCGACCCGCCATCATCTCCAACTGCGGCAGAAGGCGGCGGTGGCGGAGGTGGTGGCGCTGGAGGTGCCATAGCGGGCATCGCCCGCTCTTCCGCAAATTCGGGCCGCGCCGCACCAATACGGTTTCGGCTCTGCTGACCGCGATCAACTTCCTTGCCGAGCTGTGGCAACGGCGCAGGCGTGCGGCACAAATCCATCGGCGGACGAATGCTGCGCGCATCGGCAGAGGAATCCCCGAAACTGGCAGGTCCGGGAGCCAGCAAAGCCAGAACACAGACCGATCCGACAAATTTACGCATATGAAAGTCCCCTCACATCACTTAATGGATGTAACATTGTCTCATGAATGTGAACGCTGCCTGACTTGCCGTATGTTATTCGAACACTTCGGCTGACCGAGTGTCGCTTTCCGTCACCAAATCATAGATTGCGATACCCAACGCGCACGTAAGCGCACCCGATAAACCGCTTAAAGCGCTGGAGGCAAAAGAGGGCCAAGTTCCGAATTCAACATATCCATCACTGACAAATTCCAGAAGGATATATTCCCCGAAGATAACCGGAACAAAGATTATGAGACCGGCGCCGAAGATATGCCAACTATAACCGCGGGTCCCGTCCCAGCTTGCACTCAACGCTTCAGCAGCACCCATACGTTCGGAAATCAGAAATCCAGCCGAGGCCGACCAGCGGACAATCAACATTACCGCCGGCACGACGAAGAAGATCAGCCCAAATACGAAACCGACCCAGGATATCGCAGTCATCAGGATATAGGCTGGAAGCAAATGTTCACCCTCATGCCAACGACCAAGTGACTTGAGAAACGCCACACTCAAAGCGTAGAGCGGTATGGCTACCAACAATGCGTAAGCAATCATGAATCCAAAAGAGGCAGCGACAATCATCAGGTAAGATTGCCATTCCACGGTGTCGATGTTTTCGCTGGCGAGAACGTATCCCTCGTTAATGACGCCAGCCACCAGAATGTAGATGACAACAGCAATCGGATTTGACCGAAATAGCGCTCCGATCCCATTCAAGAAATTGCCGACATTAGGCTCCCTGTCATTCAAGCACTTTCCCCTTCACAATGCTAACCCGCCCGGCAGCGTGACGCTGTAATTGCCCGGCAATTTCCAGTTCCAGCAGTGCCAGTTGCACGCTCGCCGGAGTCTCTCCGGACTGCCGGACCAACTCGTCAACCGCAATCGGAGCTGTGCTGAGTAGTCCCGCAATATCGGCCGGTTCTGCCTCGGCCAATTCATCGCTATAATCGAAGTCCTGTCCGCCTGCCTCCCGGAAGCTGGAACGTGGTTGGCCGTCGAAACCGGACAGCAGCTCGACCACATCATCGACCGCCTGAACCAGAACCGCGCCTTCGCGGATCAGATGGTTGCAACCCTGAGAGCGCGCATCGAGCGGGCTTCCGGGAATGGCCATCACTTCGCGTCCTGCCTCGCCTGCCAGCCGCGCTGTTATGAGCGAGCCGGATTTAGGCGCAGCCTCGACCACCAGCGTTCCGGCGGCAAGTCCCGCGATAATCCGGTTGCGGCTGGGAAAATGGCTGCCACGTGGTTCGGTTCCCGGCGGTTGTTCCGCCAATAGCAACCCGTCCTGCGCAATCTGTTCCTGCAATTCGGCATGCTGCGGCGGGTAGGCTATCTCGATCCCACTTGCGATCACGCCTATCGTTGCAGGCAGAGCACCCTCATGTGCAGCCCCATCGATGCCGCGCGCCAGCCCTGAAACAACGGTGAACCCAGCTTCTGCCAGACCTGCCGCAAATTCGCGCGACAGCTTCACGGCAGCAGCCGATGCATTGCGCGCACCGACCATCGCTACGCAGGGTTTTGCGGCAAGGGACAGATCACCGCGCCAGATCACGATTGGCGGCGCGCTTTCCAATTCTCGCAACAAGGGTGGATAATCGGACGAGTCATGAAACAGATATTTCGCGCCAGCCTGTTTGGTCGCGGTTACCTCGGCATCGATCTTGTCTTTGGCCACCGGTCGATATTGACGTCCGCCCTTCTTCCCCAGATCGGGCAGCGCTTCCAAAGCGTCCAATGCTGTACCGAACCGCGCCAGCAACTGGCGGTAGGTGACCGGCCCGATATTGGGAGAGCGCAGCAGGCGAATGCGCGCAAATGCCTCTGGCTGGGAAAGCGCCAACGGCCCGCCCCTATTTCTTGTTACCGATTTTGGGCTCCTCACCTTTCAGGAGGCGGCCGATATTTTCGTGATGCAGCGCGATGATCAGCACCGCGATCAGACCCATGACTTGCGGGCCAATTGTCGGGCCGAAATGGATTGCGGCAAGCGCGGATGCTACAACAGCGGTCATTCCCGCCAGCGAGCTGATCCGGAATATCGCCAGCATCGCGATCCACACACCGGCATAAACCAGACCAAGCGGGAGGCCCATGCCAAACGCCACCCCTGCATTGGTGGCCACGCCCTTTCCGCCCTTGAATTTGAGCCAGACCGGGAAACAATGACCGATGACCGCAAACAACGCTGTCCAGCCAAGATCATTCGGGAAATACTGCCAAGCAAGCCAGACGGGCACGAAACCCTTGGCCAGATCGAGCAACAATGTCGCCGCAGCGAGGCCTTTATTGCCCGTCCTCAAAACATTGGTCGCGCCGATATTGCCACTGCCTATGGAGCGTACATCACCTGCACCGGCCAGCTTGGTCAGGATCAAACCGAACGGGATCGAGCCGAAAGCGTATCCCAGCAATGCGGCCAGCAAGACATTTACATCCATCGATATTTTCCCCTTCCAGAACCGCACCATACGCAGATCACTTGCATTCGGCACCCGAAAAAATAAGAGAAGGCTCCAAACCGGCGGGAGCAGTATTCGAACGTGACAGATTCCATCGACCCAACTGCACCGATACTGATTTTCGATTCCGGTGTTGGCGGACTGACAGTGCTGGCGGCTTTGCGTGAGATCATGCCCGAAGTGCCTGTGATCTTCGCCGCCGATCAGGCCGGGCTGCCATATGGGACGAAATCCGAATCCGAGATTGCCGCGAGGGTGGCCGGACTGCTGGGCCGGATGAGCGAACGATACCGCCCCCGCCTCGCCTGCATCGCCTGCAACACAGCCTCAACCATTGCTCTGTCGATGGTGCGCGATGTTCTGGAAATACCGATTGTCGGCACGGTCCCGGCAATCAAGCCCGCCGCAGCGCGATCCAAATCCGGGACTATCGGTTTGCTCGGTACAGAAGCGACGGTTCGGCAAGTATATGTCGACAGGCTGGAAGCCGAATTTGCGAGCGGCAAAAGGCTGCTCCGCCAAGCCGCCCCGGGATTGGTAAATGCGGCAGAAGCGAAACTGCGCGGACAAGACATAGACCCGAAAGCCGTACGCAATGCCGTCGCTGCATTGCGCGCGCAGGACGGTGGTGATGCTATCGACACCGTCGTCCTCGCCTGCACGCATTTCCCTCTGCTCAATACCGAATTGCAGGCCGAGTTCGGTGACGAAGTGGATTTGATAGACGGATCACGGGGCATCGCGCGCCGCATTGCGCATCTCATCGAAGGCCAACCCATCGCAAGAGGTGCCTTGTCCCGCGCTGTAACGACGGGCGATATTGACGCATTTCGCCAATTATCACCGATATTTGCGACCTATGGAATCGATCGGCTTGATCGGTTTTAATCGCGAATCATTCGCAAAGATCGGGGTGGCAATCTGCAACCCATCTGATTAAATCGACGGGCAACGGCAGCCGGGATTCTTCCGGCGACACACGCGGGAATGCGATGAATTACGACCAGATCTTCGACCAGGCGATTGACCGTCTGCATTCCGAAGGCCGCTATCGCGTGTTTATCGACATTCTGCGCAACAAGGGCGCTTTCCCGAATGCGCGCTGTTTCCACGGTCATAACGGCCCAAAGCCGATTACTGTGTGGTGCTCCAACGATTACCTCGCCATGGGCCAGCATCCCAAGGTCATCGGCGCGATGGAAGAGGCGCTGCATGATGTTGGCGCCGGTTCCGGTGGCACACGCAACATCGGCGGCAACACGCACTATCATGTTGAGCTTGAGGCAGAGCTTTCGGATCTTCACGGCAAGGAAGCGGCACTGCTGTTCACCAGCGGCTATGTCTCCAACGATGCGACCTTGTCGACCATCGCAAAATTGCTGCCTGGCTGTGTCATTTTCTCCGATGAATTGAACCACGCCAGCATGATCGCGGGCATCCGCAATTCCGGCTGTCCGAAGCGCGTGTTCCGCCACAATGATCTGGCGCATCTGGAAGAGCTGCTCGCTGCGGAAGACGCCGATACGCCCAAGCTGATCGCCTTCGAAAGCGTCTATTCGATGGATGGCGATGTCGCCCCGATCCACGCGATTTGCGATCT
>JAHDDJ010000177.1 GCA_020629385.1 Erythrobacter sp. | reverse complement strand
TGGTCTTCAAACAGTTCGTCATAAATAGGCAGCACTGCGCCGCCGGGATAGCCGAAAATGAATTCGACACCCTGATCGACGAGACTTTCTACCAATATGGATGCGCCGCTGCGCTCCTCGTTTGGCACTGTTTGTTCCTTTGTTTCGGTTGTCACTTCAAAAAACCGGCCCGGCGCAGAAGTTGCACCGGGCCGATGACCTGACGCTTTCTCTAAAGACTGAATCTTATTCGTCAACAGTGATTATCGTAATAAACTTTCAAAAATATTATCCAGAACGATATTTTCGGGATGGTCGCGCAGCCATTCCGGCGGTGGTTGATTGCGGAACCATGTGAATTGCCGTTTAGCATATTGCCGTGTCGATAACTGGCCAGCGGCAATCATTTCACCCCGCGATAGATCGCCTTTCAACCACGCCGCTATTTCCCGTACTCCGATTGCGCGCATAACGGGCAATTCAGGATTGAGGTGGCGCGTCACGAGCGCTTCTACTTCTTCTACAGCACCAGCATCGATCATCCATTCAAACCGCGTGTCACAGCGGTTGTAGAGTTCTTCCCGATCGGGAGTGAGGATCAGCGGGTACAGCGAGACGCTGTCACCAATCCCTCCGACTTGCTTGCCATGCCAGTCGACCATGGGTTTTCCGGTTGAGCGGATGACTTCCAGCGCTCTGGCGGTTCTGGTGACATCGGCAGGTGCCAGCCGCGCTGCGGCTTCGGGGTCTTCTTGTTCCAATGCCGCACGCGCATCGGTTTGGTCCATAGCGCGTATAGTGGCGCGTATTTCCGGATCGATGGGCGGGATGGGCGAGATACCATCCAGCAGAGTGCGCATATATAAGCCGGTGCCACCGACAAGGATCGGAACTGCATCCTGCCGGTGCAACTCTGCGATTTTTGCTTTGGCAGCATCCGCCCAAGCTGCAGTGGAGCAAGCGGTTGCGCCGTCCCATTCTCCGAAGAGGTGATGGGCGATACCGCCCATTTCACTTTCGTCGGGGCGCGCACTGAGAATTTTGAGATCGCGATAGACCTGCGCGCTGTCGCAATTGATGACCGCTGCCTTTCGGCCCTGATTCTCAAGGGCCTGTGCGAGCCTTACCGCCAAATCGCTCTTGCCGCTGGCGGTTGGCCCTGCAATGAGCGCCAACGGCGGCAAACTGTCGTCAGGTTTCGATTCAGGAGATTCCCCAGTGCTCATAGCGCGGCTGATAGCAGATGCTGACGGACATGAAACACGTCTTGAGGCGCTGGCCAAAGCGTTGGCTAATGTGGGAATGGCTGCCGGCGCGCAGATAGGCTCTAAGGCGCTGTCTGAAGACAAGACCATATCCCAATTGCGCATAGATCATGATGACCATGCAATGCTGCGCGAAGTTGTTGAAACGAACGTTAATCCCGATAGCGCTTTTATCACAGCCAGCGGCATGGAAGCACTCACGCTTTTTGTGTCCGATATGGATTCGACCATGATCGAGCAGGAATGCATCGATGAGCTAGCCGATTTTGCTGGTATCAAAGATGAAGTGTCCGCGATCACCGAACGCGCAATGCAAGGGGAGATCGATTTCGAAACATCGCTCCGTCAAAGGGTGGAACTGCTTGCCGGCATCGATGAAAGCGCAATTGCTGAATGCCTTGCCGACCGCATTACCACGATGCCTGGAGCGCGCACATTGGTGCAAACACTAAAGGCAAAAGGCGTTCGCACAGTCTTGGTCACAGGTGGTTTCCATCATTTTGCAGACCCCATTGCAGACAAACTTGGCTTTGATCGTGTCGTTGCGAACAGGCTGGATGTTAAGGATGGCAAGCTGACCGGCGGTCTCGTCGGGCCGATTGCAGATGGACAGACCAAGCTGGCTATCCTGGAAGAAGAGCGTGCTGAACTTGGTGCTGGCAGGGTGCTGGCGACAGGCGATGGTGCGAATGACATCCCGATGCTTCAGGCCGCAGATTACGGCTTTGCTTATAAAGCCAAGAAAACCGCACGCGATGCGGCGTCTGGTTGGATAGACCGCGGCGATCTTACCGCTATTCTCGACCTGTTCGATATCCCTGAGGACGAACGCGCAGAATAGTCAGAGCCAGCTGGCAATCTGCGTTAGCGGTTTTTTCTTCAGCGCATGCGTTGGAACGGTTGCGTCCTCGGCAGGTTTTCCAGCGACGATAATCATCAGCGGTTTCTCTTCCGGTGGACGTCCGCACAAATCGCGCAAAAATCCCATTGGTGAAGGAGTGTGCGTCAGGGTTGCGAGCCCCGCTTCATGCAGTGTCGAGATCAGCATGCCGCATGCGATGCCAACACTTTCGTTGACGTAGTAATTCTGCGTTTTGCCGTCTTCCTCGATTCCGCCTTTGCGTTGGGCAAAGACGACAATTAGCCAAGGGGCGGTTTCCAGAAACGGCTTGTCCTCGTCGGTTCCGAGTGGAGCCAAAGCATCGAGCCATTGCTCGCTGGCTTTAGCTTTGTCGCTGTCCGCGCCGTAGAATTCACGTTCTTCTTCCTCGGCGGCTTCACGGATGGCTTTCTTCTTGTCCGGCGAGGAGACGACCGCAAAGTGCCAAGGCTGGTGATTGGCTCCATTCGGCGCGCTTCCGCCTGCAAGGATGGCCGCTTCGATAATCTCGCGCGGGACAGGCGCGTCGGAGAAATAGCGGCAGGTTCGGCGCTGCGAAATTTTCTCCTGAAAAGAACGCGCGCGAGTGATGCGCTCTGCGTCGTCTATATCTGGTAGCGAATAGGGTACGGAATCATGTGGCTTCATGATTGGTGCTATCCAACCATTTGGAGGCAAATGGAAGAGGGCTGTTTGCTGCGTTATTGACAATCATGTCAGTAAGGCGCAGTCTCGCGGTTGGAGAATTAGCATGCTGCCTATCGAACGCCCTTTGCATCACCCTGGCCGGACGCTTTCCGGCTTCCAGCCACTCAAGGCATTGCGTCACTTTCGTCACTTGGTGGCTGACAAGGAAGACACAGAGCAGGTCTTTCATATCATTGAGGCGTTGAAAGGGCGCAAAAGCGCCAAACAGGCGGCAGATTTTGTGCAGTCTGACGCCGGGCGCGATCTCCTCGCGAAGAACACCGATATCCCTACCATGCTGGACGATCATTCTCGCTGGGCGGATTGCGGGGACGATTCCGTTGCCGCACATTACATGCGCTTCATGAAGCGGGAAGGGCTAACCGCGGCGGGACTGGTCGAAGAATCTTACAAATGGCAGCCAAAGGATAAGCGCCCCGAAGACCTCTATGAATGGTACTTCGAGCGGCTTCGTGACACGCATGACCTGTTTCATGTGTTGACGGGATATGGCCGCGATGCGCTTGGCGAATTATGCCTTTTGGGTTTCAGTTACGCGCAAAACCATAATCGCGGTGTGCAGTTCATCGCCTATGCCGGTGCGCACCAGATGCGCAAGGATTCGGGCAGCAAAGCTCCGATCTTCGCCGCTGTTCGCGAGGGGCAGAGACTTGGCGCGGCAGCAGCCAAGCTGGCCCATCAGGATGTAGAAAGCCTGATGCGGGAAACCCTTGCTGATGCACGGGCGCGCCTTAATATCGGCGAGCCCGAGCTATATCGGCAGTGTCTCAGAACGTTCGAGGCGGAAGGGTTGTCAACGCAGGACCCGGGCAAGGGGTCTACCGGGCAAACCGGTTGTTGCGCGGCCTAGAGGCTTCAGTCTTCCATCCAGTTCTTGAAAAAGTTGTCATTGGCAGCGCGCATATCATCGATCGACACATCGAACAGAATGCGGTCTTCATCGTCTTTCCAAGAGAAGGTCTTGCCGCCGGTGAAGCCGATCCAGTCGGCGCTGACGCCAGCATCATCGCATTCGGTTTTGAAGGCTTCCCATTCCTCGCGCTCGGTTATGGTCATGGTAACGATGTAGCGGGACTGGTCCTCGCCATACATATCGAGCAGCGAGTCCCCTAACGTATGGACTGTCGCGCCGATGCCGCTGGCCATGCACATTTCGGCGAGAGCGATTGCCGCGCCGCCGTCAGAGAGATCATGCACAGCCGTGCAGCGGGCGCTTTCGATCAGATTTCGGACAAACTCGCCAACTTTGCGTTCTGTGGCAAGATCGGTTGGTGGTGGCGTGCCATCTTCAAGGCCGCGTATTTCGCGCAGCCATGTCGATTGGCCGAGGTGTGACCCAATCGTGCCGATGCCGCCTTCTGCGCGCATGGCCGGCAAGTCGGGCTCTCCAGACTTCGCATTCCACAGCACATCGCCATTATCGGTAAAGCCACCCAGAACAATAATCGCGTGGCCTTCATCCTTGAAAGGAATGCTGGCCATATCGTCCTGATCTTCAAGGATACCGACGCCGCCAATGGCTGGTGTGGGCAGAATGGCGCTGCCTCCGCCGGTTGCCTTGCTTTCGTTGTAGAGCGAGACGTTGCCGCTTACGATGGGGAAGTCGAGAGCACGGCAGGCTTCACCCATGCCTTCAAGACAACCGACAAATTGCGCCATGATTTCGGGGCGCTGCGGATTGGCGAAGTTGAGGCAGTTGGTCAC
>JAHDDJ010000176.1 GCA_020629385.1 Erythrobacter sp. | reverse complement strand
AGCGAGAAGCTGCGGTACGCATGAATGGCGGCTTCAATATTGTCACCTCAGGAAGTCATTTTTCTTTTGACAAGTTGTCTTTGCGCCATTGTGACGGTGTTTGCCCGATCACACGTAGGAACTCACGATTGAAGTTGGATTTCGTTGCGAAGCCCGCACTCAAGGAAACTTCCAGGATGGTTTTCTGTGTTGTTCTCAAGAGAGTGCAGGCTTCCCGAATACGAAAGTCATTGACGAACTGAGAGACACTCATACCCCACACCCTGTTTATCGCATTTGAAACCTGACGGTCTGGCAGGCTCAGTCTGCGGGCAAGACGCCGCAAGCTAAGGTCTTCGTTTCGATGCAGTCCGTCTTCTGTAAAAAGATGTTCAAGACGAAGAACAATTTCGCTGTCTTGTTCAGTTGCCTCTGGTGCTGGTGTTACACCCTTTTCTTCTGGGTCAGGCAGATCGTCCGCGCGCCCAAAAAATGCGGAAACTCCGATAACGATGACAAATGCAGTTTGCACGAAGGTCAGGATCAACCCGGCGTTTTGTCCGTCATTTTGTATGAAATCAATGACCAGGTAGACGTCGGTCAACCCTGACAACACCAAAGCAGCACCCGTCAGACACATGGCAAACCGGATTTCGCGTGCATCATTGATGGGCGACAGCGCCAGCGCATCCGCGCCCTTCCACCAAAGCCGAAGGAGCAAAAAACCAAAACCCAGATACGTCATCAGAATAATCGGATCCGGGAGGACCGGCAGCATCGCAAACGCCAACCAGTTGAGCACTATGACGCCAAGAGGCCAAAGACGTTTCCCTGTCAAACGCCCAGCGAGGGCTGCATATGACAGATAAGCAACGGCAGGCAACACAGGTGCCAATAGGATCAGATAGGTCGCAATACCATCGATTTCGTAGCCCCATCTCAGCGACACCAAAAGCGATTGCACAGCGTAGAGTGCGACAAGGCCTGCAAACAGCTGATGAGCGCGCACTGTCATGTCGCGTGTCACGAGTATTCGGCACAGCAACAGCGCCAGAAAAAAGGTAGCGAATAAAGGGAGGGGAACAAACAGCATCAGAGGCCGACTTTTCCAGATGATTTCGTCTGTGCTTATCCTGAAACGTGTTTCAGGACGACCTCAAACGCGTTTCAGGACGCGTGTCCTGCGCATTTCCATCACATCAAAGACATCACTGTTCTGGCCACATGGAGAAACCCGATGTCAAAACTAAAATCGTTCGCCAAATCCACAGCCTTCGCCGCTTTGCTCGGTCTGTCTGGTTGGGTTGCCTATGATCTGACGCGCCCACCCTACGATGGAAATGCAGGTATCACCTATGGATCAGCCGCCGCTCCCGTGCGCGGGACCGATGTTGATTTCGACATCTGGTACCCTGCGATGCCCGGCGGAAAGAGCGTGACCGTTGGTGGCAATGGCGTCTTTTATGGCACGCCAGCAGGTCGCGACGCACCTCACCAAGCGGGACGTTTCCCAATGGTTATTATCTCTCACGGGGCGGGTGGGAATGCCGGACAATTCGGCTGGATCGCGTCAGAACTGGCGCAAGCGGGCTTTGTTGTTGTTCTGCCTAATCATCCCGGCACCACAACCGGCAATGCCTCTGCCGAGGCCGCGGTTCGCGTATGGGAACGCCCCGCTGATGTGTCCGCTGTCTTGGATGAGATAACCGCGAATGCGGGCGATTACCCGTATATTGATACGGATAGCATCTCGATCCTCGGTTTCTCGGCGGGGGGGTACACAGCAATGGCAACATCCGGCGCGCGCGTTGACCCCGACCTGTTACAAAGCTTCTGTGACGAGACGGATCATGGCATGTCAGACTGTGCCTTCTTGGCCCATTTCGGTATTGATCTGCATGCGCTTGATCTGTCCCCTGCCGCGCAAGACCTGCGCGATCCACGGATCAAAGCGGCCGTTGTTGTCGATCCAGGCATTATTGAAACAATCACAGCGGAAAGTCTGTCTGGGATAGATATCCCGATGCTGATCCTCAACTTGGGCGACGAAGGTGCCATCCCCGAAGGGGTCTACGCCCGCGGCGCAGCAGAACTGATCCCGAATGCGACCTATTCCATTGTGGCGGACGCGATTCACTTCAGCTTTCTGGCGCAATGCAAACCAAGGGGAGCGCAAATCTTGATCAATGAGAACGAGCTCGACCCCCTCTGCGATGATGCCGGAGGGCGCCCCCGTGAGGAAATTCACGATGAAGTATCAGACAGAATTGTCGCGTTTCTTCAGTCGAACATCTAAGGCTCAAAGCAGCCGTTCGCGCCTTTGACGTGGACGGCAGCTCCGTCCCGCAGACAGTGAATTCGTCTTGTCCAGATATTGCACTCGCAGCGAATGACCGGACAGCGGGCGGCGACCGCAGCATTGCGACGCCGAGGTGAACGGCAACTATGGGCCGTCCCTGATGACCGATACTTCGAGGCTGGTCCGGACGCTACGAGGTGAATAAATGCCTACTGCTACGATCCGTGTTGAGCAATCCGCATAAGAGAGGCAATCAGAGTACCCAGCTGAAGCCCGTCGCCTCTTCCGACACTTCCCACAGCTTTTCCATGACCGCCTTGTCATAGGCATGAGGATTGAGCGTGCCCTTTCCGACAGGGCCGCCTGTTTGCATCAACCCCGTGGGGCCATAAAGCGCGCGCTGCTCTAGCCCGTCCTCGGTCGCGCACATGATCTCGGGGTAAGCCCCTTTTTCGGCGGTTTGAACCATTGGCGTCTTGCTCATCAGCCACCACGTCAGCCGCGTCAGGAAACCGCCACTGGTGCTTATCAATGATGTCGCGGATGCACCGGGGTGGCAGACGTAGACCTGAACGTTCGAGCCTGTTCCTTTCAGACGATCCTGCAACTCATAGGCAAACATCATCTGGGCCAGCTTGCTCTGGCTATAGACCGGGTTCGCGCTGTAGTTCTTATCCCAGTTCATGTCATCGAACTGGATGGTCTTGATCCCCAGGTTGTAGCCAAGGCTGGCGACAACGACGATGCGGCCTTTGCTGGCTTCGATCCGGTCAAACAACATTCCGCACAGCACGAAATGCCCGTAGTGATTTGTGCCAAGCTGGCTTTCGAACCCATCAACGGTCAGTTTCTGCGTCGGCACTTGTGCGATCGCCGCGTTGCAGATTAGCGCGTCGATTTGGGGAACAGTTCTCATCACTTCTTTTGCGGCCGCCCGCACGCTGGCAAGATCGGACAGGTCCATACGTATAAAGCTTACATTGGCCTCAGCGCCGAACTCTGTTTTCAGTTCTTGGACAGCGGCGGTTGATTTGTCCGCGCTGCGGTTCAGCATCACCACCTTTGCGCCCTTGGATAGAAAGGTGCGTGCGGCCTGGAAACCAGCACCTGCGTTGGCACCGGTGATGACGTAGGTCTTGCCTGCAAGCGATCCGAGGCGTTCTGGCGTCCAGCCTTTCGGTCCGAATGTCGTATCTGCCATTGTGTCGCTCCTTATGACGTCGGCACATCGGCCGCGCAGTGCATGTTGGTGTCCTGAAAGTGTAGGTAGCTCTCGCTGATACTTGAAAATAGGCGGGATCGTCGCGAATACTTGCCTGATTGTCTCAGTTGGGTTGCCAGCGCGGAGTCTGCGGCACTAAATTGGCCGCATGAGCAAACAACTTATCAAACAGCTTATCGAAGACCGCACTGACCAAGACGGTCTGACGGAAACTGGCATCCCAGGCGTACGCTTGTTTCGGGCAACACAAGCTATCCCTTGTGTTCCGGCGGTGTATGAACCCAGCGTCGTTGCTATTGTGAGCGGTTCCAAGGAGGCTGTCTTGGATGGCCACAGATGCGTCTACGACGATAGCAGTTATTTGTGCTGCCCGATGTCGATGCCGGTAAAGGCCGGGACCCCCAATGCATCGACTGATAACCCTCTTTACGGTGTTTTTATTTCGCTGAACCAACGGGTCATGACGGAACTGACTTTAGAGATGGAAAATGTCGGTGGCGCGCTTCCTGCGCTCAAAAGTGACTTGCGCGCGCAGGGGATCAGACTGGCAGAGTGGGATGAAGGTTTCACCGATGCGCTGCGGCGCCTTTTGCAGCTTGGCGCAAATCCAACCGACGCTGCTGTTCTTGGCGATGCACGACTGCGTGAACTCTATTATGCTATCCTGCAAGGCGAGGCTGGCTTGTTTGCTCGACAAGCCTTTGGTGCTGGTAACGCCATTGCACGGTCCATTGCGCATGTATCGTCCCACTTAGATGCGCCAATCTCTATTCATGACATGGCGGCTCACGCAGGCATGAGCCGTGCCGTATTTCATCGCAAGTTCAAACAGGTCACAACAATGGCCCCAATCCAGTTCGTGAAATCAATGCGCCTCAACAACGCGGCAATGAAGATTGCAGGGGGCATGACCGTGAACGAGGCGGCAATTGATGTGGGATACGTCAGCCCTTCCCAGTTCAGCCGAGAGTTCAAAAGGTTGTATGGACAGTCGCCACGGCAGTGGAGCAATGGCCATCATGTTGCGATTGGTAGTGCTTGAACGGTGGCGATGT
>JAHDDJ010000175.1 GCA_020629385.1 Erythrobacter sp. | reverse complement strand
CTCGACGGAGGGCATTTGGCTTTCTACGCAGCGGAAGCTGTTCGCAGAAAGCCGATTGGTCCGCGTGGAACCGAATATGCCTATCGTGTGGGCGTGGCGTTGGTACTGTTTCTGATGCTGTTTGTGACCATTAACGATGTCATTTCATTGCCGATTTTCGGCAGTTAAGGCTGGTCATTAGGTAGGCCAAGGCAGATTGCGCAGGGGAATGGGTTCTTACACCGCTTGATTGGGGGCACAGCATCGGGCACAGGGCGGCTAATTCCCGCTGTGGTCGATAGATCTGGCGGTGTTGGGAACGGAAACTAATTTTGGACGGGATATCCGTGTCTATGAATGGACGTGAAATGTGCGGCGCTTTGAATGGTACCGCCGGTCGCCGACTTGCTCTGGCTCTTTTGGGCGGAACAATGCTGGGCGGCATGCCGACACTTGCTGTGGCGCAAGACGCGGGTGCGGAAGCCGCACCGCCTGCGCCTGTTGTGCCGCAAGTCCAGACGATCCGGTCGATCAATATCGTTGGTTCGGAACGTCTCGAGCCGACTACAATCCTGAGCTACATCACACTGCGCGCAGGCCAGGAATATACGCAGGCCGCCGCTGACCAAGCCATTAAAGAACTTTATGCGACCGAGCTGTTTGCCAATGCCAGCTTACGCAATGACAATGGTAATGTGGTGATCGAGGTTGTCGAAAACCCGGTGATCAACCGGATCATTCTTGAAGGCAACAAACGCATCAAGAATGACAAGATCCTGCCCGAAATCAAACTTTCGCCCCGGCAGATTTTCACTCGCTCCAAGGTTCGTGCGGATACCGCCCGGATTGTCGAACTGTATAAGCGTCAGGGGCGTTTTGCGGCTGTGGTCGAACCCAAAGTGGTCCAGCTGAGCCAGAACCGCGTTGATGTGGTGTACGAGATTTCGGAAGGTCCGAAGTCCAAAGTCCGCCAGATCAACATTATTGGCAACGAGGTTTTCTCGGATAGTGAATTGCGCGGTGAAATGGTCACCAAGCAAGCGCGTTTCACCAGCTTCTTCAGTTCCAACACAAGTTACGATCCGGATCGTCTGGCATTTGACCAGCAGAAGCTGCGTCAGTTCTATCTGACTGAAGGTTACGCCGATTTCCGCGTGGTCTCTGCAGTCGCCGAACTTACGCCGGACAAAAAAGACTTCATTATCACCTATGTGGTGGAAGAGGGCGAGCAATATAGCTTCGGTGAAGTTGCCGTAGACAGCCAGATCCGTGATTTCGACAGCGACCGGATGACAACCCGTTTGCCCATGAAATCGGGCGACCAGTATGATGCGAAACTGGTTGAAGACACGGTCGAACAATTGACCGACCTCGCAGGTACTTTCGGCTATGCTTTTGCCGATGTGCGTCCGCAGTTCAGCCGCCGCAAAGAAGACCTTGCGATGGACATTACCTTTGTTCTGAACGAGGCACCGCGTGTCTATGTCGAGCGGATTGATGTTAACGGCAACACGCTGACGCAGGACAAGGTTTTGCGCCGCGAATTCCGTGTTGCGGAAGGCGATGCGTTCAACTCGATTGGCGTGAAGCGTTCGACCAACCGGATCAAGTCGCTCGGTTTCTTCCAGGAAAACTTCGAAATCGAACAGAAGCCAGGCAGCCAGCCTGACCGGATCGTTCTCGAAGCCAATGTCGAAGAACAGCCAACTGGCGAGTTGCAGCTTTCGGCCGGTTTTTCTTCCATCGAGAGCTTTATTCTGTCGGGTTCGATCCGTCAGAGAAACTTCCGCGGTCGCGGCCAGACGCTGGGTGCGAGTGTGAACTATTCGCGCTTCTCGCGCTCGTTCAATGTGAGCTTCACCGAACCCTATGTGTTCGATCGTAACATCTCGGCAGGTGTCGATATTTACCGCCGCGATTTCAACAATTTCGGCTTCAACAATGCGAACCGTCGTAACAGTTTCGAACAAGCGACAACGGGTATCTCTGCACGTGTTGGTGTGCCTCTTTCCGAGTTTATGACGCTGGTTGGCAGCTACACGCTCAACTACGACGACATTTCTGTCGGTGACAGCTTCTTTAGCGCGCCCGATGCGAATGGAAACCGGACCTGTATCGGCGGGTTGTTCCTGTGCGAAGTTGTCGGGCAACGAACAAGTTCCATCCTTGGTGCAACTCTGGCGTTCGACAATCTCGATAACCGGTTCCGCCCCACGCGCGGGATGAGCGTATCCTTCGGTACAGAATTTGCCGGCCTGGGCGGATCGGTCAAATATCTGCGCGTAAGAGGTAAAGCTGCCAAATACTGGAATGTATTCAATGGCTTTATTCTCTCGATTACGGCTGAAGGCGGGGCAATTAACGGCTTGGCCAACCGCCCCGGTATCGGAATCGATGATGTTCGTCTGAACGACCGTTTCTTCCTGGGTGAACCTCAGTTCCGTGGCTTCGATATTCGCGGCGTCGGCCCGCGTGTTGTCGGGCTCCCCTATGTCGATGATGACGGTGATCCCAACACGCCTAATGTTGTGCTGGATCTGGAAACGGCGCGTGCAGATAACCGCCTGTCCGATGACGCCATCGGCGGCAATGCATATTACCTGACCCGCGCCGAGTTGGAAATTCCATTGGGTAGCGGTGCTCGCGAGCTTGGCTTGCGTCCGTCAATTTTTGTCGATGCAGGTGCCCTGTTCAGCGTGACCCAGCCCGTTCTGCGCGATCTGCCCAATGGTCAGCCAATTCTCGATCTGAATGGCAACCAGCTTTATAACCAGATCGATGACGACGGTATGGGCGGAACCGTAACCACGCAGGTGACTGACCCGATCAATCCGAATACGGGAGCTGCGAATATCCAGCTTTTCGATCCCCGTTTTGCCGTTCAGGAACAATTCCTCGGCAATTCGGCCAAACCGCGTGTGACGGCAGGTATCGGCGTGAACTGGAATTCACCCTTCGGTCCTTTCCGGATCGACTTTGCACAAACCATTCTGAGCCAGCCTGGCGATGACACCAAACGATTCACGTTTAACGTAGGAACGCAATTCTAATGAAAACTCTTCTCAAACCCGCAATCGCCGCAGCGATGGCGATGGCCGCAGTTACTGCAGCGCCTGCCGCAGCTCAAGTCACTGGCAAAATCGCGACAGTTAATGCCTCTGAAGTTGTCATCAAGACCTCGGCTTTCCAGTCGGCCTACCAGCAGATCGACACAACCTATGCAACGCAGCGGACGACAATCCAGCAGCGCTCGCAGGAACGCCAGACCTTGCTGGCTCAGTTGGATACCAACTCCGACAAACGCTTGGACGAGGCAGAACAACAAGCTGCTCAAGGTACACCACAATTTACCCGCATCCAGGCCATCGAAACCGAAGTACAACAGCTCTCGGCGCAAATTGACCGTGCTCGTGCCTACGCAGTCGAACAGGTTTTGCGTCAGTATGTAACCGCGCTGCAAGCGGTCGTTCAGGCCGAGAATATTCAGGTCGTTCTCAGCCCTGATTCCTTTGTCTTTATCCAGCCTGCCGCGCAAATCAGCGACAAGGTTGTGACACGGCTCAATGCTGCGGCGCCCACGGTTTCGTTTACGCCTCCTGCTGATTGGCAGCCGGCACGCGAAACTGTGGCGATTTTCCAGGAAATCCAGCAGGTTCTGCTTCTCGCTCAAGCACAACGTGCGCAGGCGGCTCAGCAGCAAGCAGCACAGCCAGCCGCACAGCCCGCGCCAAGCGGCCGCTAATCCACGCACAATCTTGGGGGCAGGGTCATGAGTAATGAAACCGGCGATACGCCGCTGGATTACGATATCCATAAGATATTGAAGGCCCTGCCTCACCGCTATCCTTTGTTGCTGGTGGACCGGGTAAAATCGTTGGAGTTGGGTGAGCGCATTCACGCAGTGAAAGCCGTTTCGTTCAACGAAGAATTTTTCCAGGGCCATTTCCCCGGTGCACCGATTATGCCTGGTGTCCTCCAGATTGAGGCGATGGCGCAAGCCGCCGCCATTCTCGGGATCGAAACTCTGGAGCTGGCGGGGACCGGTAAGTTGGTGCTGTTTATGGGTATCGACAACGCCAAATTCCGCGCGCCGGTTACTCCCGGATGCTTGCTCGATATGGAAGTGGAGTTCCTGCAGAAGCGCAGCCGCGTCTATAAATTCAAAGGCAAAGCCAGCGTCGAAGGCAAGACGACTTGCGAAGTCGAGTTTACTGCAATGATCGCCGATCCACCCAAGGGCTAATCAAAACTTGCCAAACGCTGCGGCCCGCCCTATTGGCGCCGCTTCTGATTTCAATTGCAGTGCCGGTCGGAACCGGTGCGAATGCATAAAGGACGATTGCCATGAAGGCTGAAGGACACCCAGACTATCACATGATCACGGTCAAAATGACCGATGGTACCGAATTCCAGACGCGCTCCACATGGGGCAGCGAAGGCGACACGCTGTCGCTGGAAATCGATCCAACCAGCCACCCTGCATGGACCGGCGGCAAGCAGCAGATCCAGGAAGGCGGCCGTGTTGCCCAGTTCAACAAGCGCTTCGGTGGCCTCAGCCTCAAGAAGTAAGCTTGGTGCTTTCGAGTT
>JAHDDJ010000174.1 GCA_020629385.1 Erythrobacter sp. | reverse complement strand
TCCCGGCGACGCAGACCTTTACGCGCGGCATCCGAATTCGGGTTCACTGCAAGAATGGCGACACCCTGCGTATCGCGGGATACGCCAAGTTGGCGGGCGATTTCAGAATTGATCGCCACCACCTGCAGGCCGAGCTTTTCAATTACCGGGCTGGCATCTTCCGATTCCTCGGGCATTTCCGGCTCGGCATCTTCGCTGAACATCTGGCGGTTGCGCAATTCTTCTTCGGATGGACGCTTGCCAACCGTCGCACGCACTGTCTTGCGTTCACCGCGACGGATCAATTCGATCGGGATCGTGGTGCCTGGCGATGTGTTGGCAACAAGGAACGACAATGTCTGTTCAGACGTAACCGCCTGATTGTTGACCGAAACCACGATGTCACCGGCTTCAAGGCCGGCTTTCTCCGCGCCCTGACCGGGTTCGACAAACTGGACGATTTCCCCGCGATTGCGTTCAAGACCGAGCGATTCTGCCAGATCGTCATCAACAGGCTGGATGCTGACACCCAGATAGCCGCGCTCGACTTCCTGACCATTCTTGAGTTGCTCGACAATCGGGGCCGCAATCTCTGCCGGGATGGCAAAGCCGATACCAACGCTGCCGCCGGTCGGTGAGATAATGGCGTTATTCACGCCGATCACATTGCCCTGCATATCGAACAGCGGTCCGCCCGAGTTACCCCGGTTGATACTCGCATCGGTCTGCAAATAGCGGTCATACGCGCCGCCACCAGCGGTGCGCAAAACAGATGAGATAATGCCCGAGGTTACCGTGCCGCCCAGTCCGAACGGGTTGCCGATGGCAATAACCCAGTCCCCCACGCGGGCCTGATTGGAATTACCGAACTTTACGAATGGGAATTCACGGTCGCTCTTGATTTTGAGCACAGCCAGATCGGAAGCAGCGTCAGCGCCGACCAGTTCTGCATCATATTCCTTGCCGTCGGGCATGGTGACGGTGATTTCTTCGACTGTTCCGCGGCTGCTGGGTGTAACAACGTGGTTGTTGGTCACAACAAATCCGTCAGCCGAAATGATAAAGCCTGAGCCCAGCGATGTGCCTTCGCGGGTCTGCGGCTCGCTCGGAGTGCCCCGATTGCGCATGCCGAACAAATCGGCCAGCGAGTTGCGCCGCTGAACTTCCACCCGCTGTCGGGTGGAAATATTGACGACGGCTGGCTGCAATTGCTCGGTCAGATCGGCAAAGCTGGCTGGCGCACCGGCGCGCGGTACAACGCTGGCCATGCGGCTGCCGTCATTTTGCGCCACTTGCGCACCGGCGGGAAAGCCGCTGATCGTTGTAATGGCTGCGCCGCCAATCAGCAGCGCGGAGGTTAGTCCATAAGCATATCGCACAGGCTTCACGTCCTCTTTATCCTCTTCATTTTGTGGCGCTGGAAAGCGCGCCTTCAACACCCTTGCATCTCAGTGCAGGTGCCATGAACACTCTTTGAACGAGCGCCCCGACCCGGGGTTCCGGATCGACGAACGACCGTCAGCGTCCTCTGAACTGCCGCAGATATTCATTATCCGGCGACAGGATGAAGCTGCTTTCCGGACCTTCCTTGCCTTGCAGGAACGTGGTTTCGTAGCTCTGCATGGCGCGGTAGAAATCGTAGAATTGCGGGTCCTTGCCGTAAGCAGCGGCATAGGTGCGCGCAGCCTGACCTTCCGCTTCGGCGCGGATGATCTGCGCATCGCGGCGGCCTTGGGCACGAATCGTCTCGGCTTCTTCCTGACGGTCCGAACGCATCCGTTCGAAGGCGGCTTCCAACGGACGGCCATCGGGCAAGTCGGCTCGCTTGATCCGCACGTCGAGCACCTGCGCACCATATTGACGGGCAGCCGCATCCAGCGCGTCGCGGATGTTGGACATGGCATTGCCGCGCTCTGCGGTCAGCAGGGAAGCAAAGGTACGGCGGCCGAGTTCCTGACGCAGAACCGAGGTAAAGATCGGCGATAGCTGCGATGCAACATTGGCTTCCGTCCGTGCGTTACGAACCATCTCGATCGGATCGATGATCCGGAAACGGGCGTAAGCGTCCACCTGAAGGCGTTGCTGGTCGCTGGTGAGAACCTGCTGGCGCTCCATGTCCAGATCGAGGATCCGGCGATCGACCATCTGCACCGTCTGGATCAATGGTAGATGATAATGAATCCCGGCACCGGTCTCACCAAACTGGTCATCCGGATCGAACTTGTTGATCGTTTTGACCGGTTGACCACCTTGCAGGACGACGGCCTGTTCGGTCTCGTCAACGAAAGTCAGACTGGCTGCCGCAATGGCCACGAAGATAGCGACGGCCACGACGGCGCCGCGATAATTTTGCCAGATATTTTCCATGATTACTGGCCCTCCGTTGCTGCTGGTGCTGGCGGTGCTTGTTGCGCCCGTTTCCGGATTTCGGGAAGCGGCAGATACGGCGTTACACCATCCGCCTCGATGACTGTCTTGTCCGTTTGGCTAAGCACGCGCTCCATTGTTTCGTAATACAGGCGGCGGCGCGTGACATCGGGTGCCAGACGATACTCGTCGTAAATCTTGTTGAACGCAGTGGATTCGCCTTCTGCGCGTGCCAGCAATTGCTGCGCGTAACGGCGGGCACGGTTCATATCGGCCTGCGCGTCCTGTTCGGCCGCCGAAACGTCCTTGAACGCATCAATCACGGTTTCGGGCGGATCGGTCTTGTCGATCTCGATACCCTGAACGGCGATGCCGGATTTGTAATTGTTGAGGATCGCTTGCATCCGCGTGCGGACGTTCTGTTCGATCTGCGCGCGGCCTTCACCCGACAGGACCGTATCGAGATCCAGTTCTGCGACAGATTGACGCATAGCGGTTTCTGCCGCTTCCTTAACCGTATCAGCCGGATCGCTCAGCCGGAAACGGAACAGTGCAAGATCGTCGATATTCCAGCGAATGAGATAGGACAGATCGACCAGATTCTGGTCGCCTGTCAGGATCAACTGCTGACCACCTTCGCCGCCAATCTTTTGCGAGCGGATGACCTGGACGTTCTCTTTGTCGACATTCTGGATCGGTGCAGGAAGAGTGATCTGGAAACCGGAATCGAGCGTCGTGGAGTATTTTCCGCCGAGCCAAGTTACAAGGCCCTGTTCGCCCGAACCGATAGGGTGAATGCTGGTCGCCAGCACCCATACGCTGGCAATCAGGCCAACACCGAGTGGTAGCCAGCTTTTTCCGCCGGGGCGTTCGGGCAAGCGAAAACCGCCGCCTCCTTGTCCACCACCGCCGCCTTTTCCGCCGGGTCCGCGATTCTTGAAAATATCTTCGACTTTCGCAGACCGTGACGGATCACCATCGCCGCCACCTCCGGGCAGCCACGGATTGCGCGGACCTTTGGGTTTGCCACCGGATGATCCGGAGTCGCCTCCATCGCCCGCAGAACCGGAATCTCCGGATTTGTCTCCCCACGGGCTTTTGCCAGCCATGGCCAGCCCGACGTTTTTTGCGAAATCGCCAAATGTGCTCATGAGACCTTTATAGGTGTCGATTGTTGGAAAAACAGGGGTTGCCACACGGAAATTGCTGCTAGGACCGCCAACTATGGAAAATCAGACGCCAGATGCGGAAAATCTGAAGGCGCGGCTGCCGGATTCGGTGGCGGTGCGCGTCCAGTCGATCAAGAATGTGGATGGCGTCGTGACGCTTGTTCTGGATGTGGCCGGAATGGAGGCCGACAGCCGTTCCGGACTCGAAAGCGCCGTGAAGGCAATGATCGGCGAGGCACCGGGGGTTTCAGAAGTACGCGTTGCTATGGTCGCAGACCGGGTGATGCGGCGGATTGTTGCCGTCGGTTCCGGTAAAGGCGGCGTCGGCAAGTCGACACTGACGGCCAATCTCGCTGTGGCGCTCAAGAAAATGGGTCATAAAGTCGGCGTGGTTGATGCCGATGTATATGGCCCTTCGCAGCCGACCATTCTCGACAATAAAGGTGCAAAGCCGGAGGCACGCGATGAAAAACTGGTGCCGGTGCCCAGCCCGCTGGGCATTCCGGTTCTGTCGATGGGACATCTGGTAGAGCCGGGCAAAGCGCTCGCCTGGCGTGGACCGATGGCTGGAAACGCGATGGCGCAGCTCATTGATGCCCATTGGGGCGATACCGATCTGCTGCTGATCGATTTGCCTCCGGGCACAGGCGATGTGCAGCTGACCATGCTATCCAAATTCAAGCCAGTGGGTGCAGTGATCGTCTCGACACCGCAGGACCTTGCATTGATCGACGCGCAGCGGGCGGCAAATCTGTTTGATTCTGGCAAGGTGCCGATCATCGGTCTGGTCGAGAATATGTCCGGCTATGCTTGCCCGCATTGCAATGAGATAAGCCACCCGTTCGGGCAGGGCGGTGTTGAAGCCGCGTCCGAAGGCACGGGAATTCCTTTTCTGGGCCGCATTCCGCTGGCGATGAATATCCGTGAAGCGAGTGATGCCGGCAAACCGCCCGCAGCAGGCGATGGACCTGACGCCGAGCCGTTTATGGCGGTGGCCGAGAAACTGTCGGAATGGTTGGCCAGCCCAATTGCCGCGAGCGAGGCAGCCTGAAGATGGCGATCAGTCGGCGAGGCGTGCTGGTCGGCGCTGCTGTTGGCGGCGG
>JAHDDJ010000173.1 GCA_020629385.1 Erythrobacter sp. | reverse complement strand
GATCTGGCGCTCGACACCTATTCAGGCGAGGCGGAGTTTTACTCGTTTCGCCGAGCCACACACCGCGCCGAGCCGACAGAAGGCAGGCAGATCAGTATGATTGGATTGTCAGAGCGCTGATTGCCAAAGGTTTTGCCGGTGCAACAGGCGGCATATTCACGCGCATTGCACGAAACTGAACGAATAGTGCCAAAAAGGCGGTTGGCAGCGCAAGCAATCGGGTCTATCAGCGCGCCCAAACCGGCATCGGCGGTTGCCATTCGCGCACCTGCCATCCAGCCGAGAAACGGGGCATTTCCGTGGATCGGTCGGGCTGCTGGATTGGACTATATTCTGGCCCCTCTTTTGCGGAGGGGTTGTTGCAGGCAAGGCAGAGTAATGGCTGAAATGAATGGCGAAGACGGCGTTCGGCGGCGTGATTTCATCAATATCGCAGCGGTAAGCGCCGCTGGTATCGGCGGCGCGGGCGTGGTCCTTCCGTTGGTGAGTCAGATGGCACCCTCGGCAGACGTGCTCGCCGAAAGCAGTACCGAAGTTGACGTCAGCGCGATCGAGCCGGGTCAGGCGATCAAGGCAATTTTCCGCAAGCAGCCACTTTTCGTAAAGCGTTTGACGCAGGCGGAAATCGACGAAGCCAACTCCGTGGACGTTTCCAGCCTGCGCGAAGCGCAAACGCTGGCCGAACGGACCAAGGAAGGTAACGAAGACATCCTCGTCACCATGGGTGTTTGCACCCACCTCGGCTGCGTGCCGCTGGGTGCTGCCGAAGGTGAAGTGAAGGGTGAATATGGCGGCTATTTCTGCCCTTGCCACGGTTCGCACTACGACACGGCCGGCCGGATCCGCAAAGGTCCTGCACCAACCAATCTGGAAGTGCCGGAATATGAATTCACCTCCGAAACCGTGATTACAGTCGGCTAAGCGAGAAGAGAAACACTATGAGTTTTCCCTGGGCCCGTCAGTATGAGCCGACCAACGGCTTCATGAAGTTCCTCGACGAGAGGCTGCCTTTGCCGCGTCTCGTCTACAATGCTGTTGGTGCAGGTTATCCTGTGCCGCGCAATCTCAGCTATATGTGGAACTTCGGTGTTCTCGCCGGATTTTTCCTCGTTGCGCAGATTGTCACCGGTGTTGTGCTGGCGATGCATTATGCCGCCAATGCCGAAGTTGCTTTCGGTACTGTCGAGCACATCATGCGCGACGTGAACTGGGGTTGGCTGATGCGCTATGCACATGCCAACGGCGCCAGCTTCTTCTTTATCGTGGTCTACATCCACATCTTCCGCGGCTTCTTCTACTCTTCGTACAAGGCGCCTCGCGAGATGATCTGGCTGCTGGGCGTGGTGATCTTCCTGCTGATGATGGCCACGGCCTTCATGGGTTATGTGCTGCCATGGGGCCAGATGAGCTTCTGGGGCGCGAAAGTGATTACCGGACTGTTCGGCGCAATCCCGCTGGTCGGTGAGCCGCTGCAGGTCTGGCTGCTTGGTGGCTTTGCACCGGATAATGCCGCGCTGAACCGCTTCTTCTCGCTGCACTTCCTGCTGCCGTTTGTGATCGCCGGTGTGGTTATCCTCCACATCTGGGCGCTGCACATCCCAGGTTCCTCGAACCCTACCGGCGTGGAAGTGAAGAAGGAAAGCGACACGCTGCCTTTCCACCCCTACTACACCGCGAAAGACGGTTTCGGCCTCGGCGTGATCCTGCTGTTCTTCGCTTTCATGGTGTTCTTCCTGCCGAACACGCTGGGCCACCCCGATAACTATATCGAGGCGAACCCGCTGGCGACGCCTGCGCACATCGTGCCCGAATGGTATTTCTACCCGTTCTACGCGATCCTGCGTGCCTTCACCTTCGACTTCATCCTGTCGGCGAAGCTGTGGGGCGTGCTCGCCATGTTTGCAGCGATCCTCGTATGGTTCTTCCTGCCATGGCTGGACCGTTCACCGGTTCGTTCGGGCCACTACCGTCCGCTGTTCCGCAAGTTCTTCTGGTTTGGTCTGATACCGTGCATGGTCGTGCTGTTCATTTGTGGCGGCGCTCCGGCAGAGGAACCCTTCGTGATGATCAGCCAGATCGCCACGGCTTACTACTTCCTGCACTTCCTCGTGATCCTGCCGATCGTTTCCTCGATCGAGAAGCCCGAACCGCTTCCATACTCGATCACCGAAGCAGTGCTGGGTGAAGACGAAGATGCCACGCTCGGCGCGACCGCCGCAGCCAAGGCCTAAGGACGAGAGAAAGATAGTATCATGATCCGTATTGGTGGTTTCTTGGTTGGCATCGGCTTCACGGTCGTCGTCCTGTTCTCCTTCATCATGGGCGCGTATAATTTCGCGACCGAAGACAAGGTTGGCGCGCCGGAGTATGAATTCTACAAAAAGCCGAAAGACGTCGCTTTTGCTCAGGATGGCGCGTTCGGCAAGTGGGACCTGGCCCAGCTTCAGCGCGGCTATCAGGTTTACAAAGAAGTCTGCGCGGCCTGCCACGGCCTGCAATATGTGGCCTTCCGCGACCTCGCCCAGCTCGGCTACAACGAAGACGAGGTAAAGGCGCTCGCAGCGGAATGGATTAACGTTCCCGATATCGATCCAGATACCGGTGAAGCGATTGTTCGCCCGGGTGTTCCAACCGATAACTTCCCGTCGCCATACCCGAACAATGTGGCTGCCGCTGCCGCGAACAACAATGCAATCCCGCCGGATCTGTCACTGATGACCAAAGCACGCGGCGATGGCACAGCCTATGTCTATTCCCTGCTGACGGGTTACGGCCCGATCCCCGAAGAGCTGACCGCAAAATATCCGGAGTTCGATACACCGGACGGACTGCATTTCAACGAGTACTTCCCGAACCTGAACATCGCGATGGCACCGCCCATCACGACCAAGGATCAGGTGACATATGCTGACGGAACCGAAGCGACGATCTCGCAAATGTCGCAGGATGTGTCGGCGTTTCTCGCATGGACGGCGGAACCGAAGATGGTCGAGCGCAAGCAGACCGGCTGGGTTGTGATGCTGTTCCTGCTCTTCGCGACAATTCTCGCATATTTCTCCAAGCAGCAAATCTGGTCGGCCGCAAAGCCGAAGAAAACCAAGTAAGCTTCTTGTCAGACAGAAACACAGCACCCCTCGCATCCTTATGATGCGGGGGGTGTTTGTTATGGGAAGATCACTATGAGCCCCGCAGAGTTGAAAGCCCTGATCCGCACCGTGCCGGATTTCCCCAAGCCCGGGATCCAGTTTCGGGATATCACAACGCTGATCAGCCATGGTGCTGGCTTGGCTGCGTCTATCGAGCATTTGGCCGATCATGCTCGGGCCAAGGGGGCACAAGCCATTGCCGGTATGGAAGCGCGCGGGTTCATTTTCGGAACTGCGGTGGCGGTTCGGCTAGGGCTGCCGTTCATTCCTATCCGCAAACCCGGCAAACTGCCGATTCCCACTATCGGGGTCGAGTATGCGCTGGAATATGGCACCGACCGGTTGGAAATGGACCCCGAGGCTGTTTCGCAAGGCCAGCGCGTGGTAATCGTGGACGATCTGATCGCAACTGGTGGCACCGCCGAGGCAGCTGTCAAACTGTTGAGGCAGGCCGGTGCGCATGTCAGTGATGCCCTGTTCGTAATTGATCTTCCCGATCTTGGCGGAGCCGAACTGCTCGGTAAGGCGGATGTCAACGTGACCAAGCTGATTGACTTCGAAGGCGATTAGCCGTCCCTAAGCTTCGGGAAACAAATAACTATTCGTGCATTGAATAACGGGAAGCGGAGGAAATAGCACACTTATGGAAGAAGGTCTGGTCATTGCCCTTGTGGGTATATTGGGCATCGGCGCGCAATGGATTGCGTGGCGGACCGGTTGGCCAGCCATTGTCCTGATGCTCGCTGCGGGCTTTATCGCCGGCCCGGGCTTCGAGTATCTCTTCGGCGAAAAACTGTTCGATCCGCATCACACTTTCGGTGATTTGCTGGAGCCGATGGTAGCCGTGGGCGTTGCGCTAATCCTGTTCGAAGGCGGCTTAAGCCTCGATTACCGGGAATTGCGCCATTCAGGCCCGGCGGTGCTGCGGCTTGCCACCGTTGGCGTGGCAATTGGTTGGGCGCTGGGCGCGATTGCCGCGCATGAGCTCGCCAACCTGGCTTGGCCGGTCGCGGTTCTGTTCGGCGGCATTCTGGTCGTGACCGGGCCGACCGTTGTAATTCCGCTGTTACGGCAATCCTCCGTCCAGACACGCCCTGCCTCGATCCTGAAATGGGAAGCCATCGTCAACGATCCCACGGGTGCGTTGTGCGCTGTGATCGCGTACGAATATTTCCGCATTGCCAGTGAGCAACCCGGCGCAACCGTATGGCAAGTCGTCCCGCCCATGATCTTTGCGGCGATCATCTCGGGGCTAATCGGCTATGCGGCTGCAAAGGCCATTGCATGGGCGTTCCCGCGCGGCGTTATCCCTGAATTTCTGAAAGTGCCTGTTCTCCTGACCACGGTGATCGGCGTTTTTGTCATTTCCAACAAGATCGAACACGAAGCCGGTCTGGTGGCAGTGACCGTGATGGGTGTGGCGCTTGCGAATATGCATGTGTCGAGCCTGCGCAGTATTCACCCGTTCAAGCA
>JAHDDJ010000172.1 GCA_020629385.1 Erythrobacter sp. | reverse complement strand
GCTTCGACTTCGATGCAGGAAATATTCTCGCCGCCGCGAATAATAATGTCTTTCTTGCGGTCGACGATGAACAGATATTCGTCTTCATCAAGGTAGCCGAGATCGCCGGTGCGGAACCAGCCATCCTTGGTGAAGGCGGCTGCAGTGGCCTCGTCATTCTTCCAGTAGCCACGGAAATTCGCGACGGTGCGGAAGCAGACTTCGCCGACCGAACCTTGCGGCAAGTGGTTGCCGTCATCATCGAGGATCGCGATGCCGACAATCGGGCGGCTGGCTTTGCCGGTGCTGCCCGGTTTGGCCATGTAATTTTCGTTGAAATTGCCGCAGCCCACGCCGTTGGTTTCGGTGAGGCCATAGCCTAGCAACGGGAAGCCTTCGGGGAACGCTTCCTTGATCTTGGTGACGTGATCGACCGGACGCGGCGCACCGCCGGCGGCAAAGCTTTTGCACGCGGTGAGGTCGAACTGATCGCGGTCCGGATGCGTAGCGATTTCGTAGCTCATCAGCGGTACGCCAACGAAGTAGGATACTTTCTCCTGCTCCATTAAACGCAGTGCCTCGCGTGCATCCCATTTGGGCATCATCACCAGTTTGCGGGCAATGCCATAGGATTGCAGGAACAACGGGACTTCGCCGGTCACATGGAACAGCGGCACCGCGATCAGAGCGCATGGCTGCGAACTGGTATCCTGTCCCTGGCTGTCGAGCAGTACCTTGGCCATCGCGCTTTGCGAAATGTAGCTGAACGTGCCGTGGACGACACCGCGATGGTCGGACCATGCACCTTTCGACTGGCCGGTCGAACCCGAGGTGTAGAGAATTGTCGCCAGATCATCAGGACCAAGCTGGCCAAGCATGGCCATTGCTGTGTCACCTTCACCCCAGACCGGAGCGAGACCGCTGGATGGCGGGCCGTCATGGCCGAACACCACGATCTTGGCGGAGTGGTCGGTTCCCTCGAGCCGCTTGGCGCGGCCTTCATCGGCCAGCACAACCTCGCATTCGGCAAGGCGGATGCCATAGGCCAGTTCGTCGCCGCTCCAGAAGCCGTTGAGCAGTGTCGCGCAGCCGCCGGACATTATGATGCCCATATAGGCGATGATCCAGTTGGCCGAATTGCGTGCGGCAATGCCAACGCGGTCGCCCTTTTTGACGCCGTGCTCTTGCGCAAGACCTGCTGCGACATGCGTTGCCGCCTGCCAGCATTCGCCGAAGGTGAGCCGGACATCGCCATCCACAAGGAAGGTCAGGTCTTTATGTTCGTTACAGAAATGGGCGAAATAATGCGCCAGACTTGGCGGGGCATTCTTGAATGCGGGCAGTTTTGCGCCGTAATCCTCATACTCGACCGTCTCGAACGGCTGTCCGGGCGCGGAAAGCTGATCCATGATGGTGTTGAGGGCGGTGTCTAGCTCTGTGGGCATGGGTTGATAATCCTCTCAGTATCGTCAAACCGCGCCTTAAGGCGCGTATTCTCGTGAAGCGCACTCTTCCCCTCAAAGACTGCCTATGCTTAAAGCCGCGCAAAGCATATGCTCCGCTCGGATCCAGCATCCTCGTGGGGTTACTTAAGGGGTACAACACTTGCTGTCACTATTGGTTGCATCGGCAACGCCAGAATCTATCGAACCTGCGCTCCAGTGGGCGGATCTGGGCCTGACCGAGGGTATCTCGCTCGGCTTCTTTACCCTTCGCTGGTACTCGCTTGCCTATCTCGGCGGAATCATTCTTGGCTATTGGCATCTATCCAAGATGATCAGATCGCCCGGCGCTCCGATGGCGCAGCGTCATGCGGACGATCTGTTCTTTTACTGTACGCTGGGCATCATTCTGGGTGGGCGATTGGGTTATGCGCTGTTCTACAAGCCGGAACTCTTCGTAACATTCAACGGAGACGGCTTTGTCAGCTGGGCACTGCTGCGCCTGTGGGATGGCGGTATGAGCTTCCATGGCGGGGTTCTTGGTGTGTTGCTGGCAATCGCCTGGGTATGCCGGACAGGCGACCTCAAGTTCCTGCGCGTATGTGATTATATCGCGGTCAATGTACCCTTGGGCATGCTGCTTGGCCGCCTTGCCAATTTCGTCAATGGAGAGCTGTGGGGCCGCGAAACCGATGTGTCATGGGGCATGATTTTCTGCGATATGCAAAAAACGGCGGAAACCTGCCTGACATCAGGCGTGGTGCGTCATCCCAGCCAGCTGTATCAGGCTGCTCTGGAAGGGGCGTTGCTTCTTATTGTCCTGTTCTACCTTTTCTGGCGCACGCGGGCGCGGCATCGTCCGGGCCTGCTGGTAGGCGTGTTCACCATCGGAATTGCGGCAGCACGGTTCATTTCGGAGTTCTTCCGCCAGCCCGATGCACATTTGACCGAGTTTGCCCAAAGCACCGGTCTGTCGATGGGACAGTGGCTAACGATACCCCTGTTTCTGGCGGGTCTGTTCGTGGTTATCCGCGCTATGCGCAGCGAGCCTCTGGCCAGCGGCGCAGCTAAGGCAGCTGACTGATAATGGAGTTGGGAGCGCATTCGCTGGCGGAAACTTTTCGCAGGCTCATTACCAATACCGGACCGATCTCGCTCACCCATTTCATGGGCGAAAGCAATGCGCGCTATTATTCCGGCAAAGACCCTTTAGGTGATGGCGGCGACTTTGTAACCGCACCGGAAATCAGCCAGATGTTTGGCGAGCTGATCGGCCTGTGGATGGCCGATATGTGGATCAGGGCTGGCAAGGAAGAGCCTGTCTATTATGTCGAGCTGGGCCCCGGACGAGGTACTCTGGCGAAAGATGCTTTGCGGGCAGCGCGCAAATACGGGCTGCAACCCTATATCCATCTGGTCGAGACATCACAGGCTTTGAAGGATGTGCAACTCCAGGCCGTTCCCGGCGCGATCTGGCACAATGATCTGTCGACTATCCCGCAGGATGGCCCGATGCTGCTGGTCGCCAATGAATTTCTCGACGCTTTACCCATACGCCAGTTGGTGCGCGGGCCCGATGGTTGGCGCGAGCGGATGATAGGGTTGGAGAATGACCAGTTCGCCTTCGTGATGGGTGGCCAAAATATGGATCCCGCCGTTCCGGTCGAATTCCGCGACGCAGAAGAAGGCGCAATTCTGGAAACCTGCCCAGCAGCGGCGGCGATCATGTATGAAGTTGCAGGCCGGCTGGTCGATCAGGGCGGGGCGGCCTTGTTCATCGATTACGGTCATGCGAAGCTGAAAACCGGATCGACATTCCAGGCAGTGCGTAACCACACCAAAGTTCATCCCTTTGCTGCGCCCGGCGAGGCCGATCTGACCGCTCTGGTCGATTTCGAAACGCTGGCGCGGATCGCCCAGTCACGCGATGCCCGGCATATTGGTACAGTAACACAGGGTGACTGGCTCCGCGCTTTGGGGATCGAAACGCGGGCGCAAAATCTGGCCGCCCAGGCGCCCCAGTATGCGCAGGACATTGCTGTGGCCAAGGATCGCCTGATCGCGCCAGACCAGATGGGCGATTTGTTCAAAGTCATGGCGCTAGCGAGCCATAAATGGCCAGGTGGCGTGGGGTTTCCTGAGGATTAGAGCCCGATAGCTTGGGCCAGCTCTTTCGCCGCTTCACGCGGTGATTTCTTGTTGTCCAACCGGTCTACCGCGAAATTTGCTTCGCGCATTGCATCGACGTTGATCGCACCCATAAGTGGCGACAGAACCTCAAGCAGACGCGCATCCTGAGATGCTTCAGGAGAGATCATCAGCAATGCATCATAGGACGGAAATGCGCTTTTGGTGTCTTCGAGGACCACCAGCCTATCCGCCGCGACCCGCCCATCGGAAGTGTAGGCGGAAATCACATCGGCTTCTCCGCCGGTTAGGGCGTCATACATGAATGTGGTCGTGAAATTGCGCTGCCTTGCAAAATTGAGGCCATAGGCGTCGCGCACCGCAATCCACTCGGGGCGCTCGAAGAATTCGACATCGCCGCCTACCGTCAGGCGGGGTGCTTCACGTGCCAGATCGTCAATTGTCGCGATACCCAGTTCTGCTGCGCGATCTTCCCGCATCGCTAAAGCATAGGCATTCTCGAAACCGAGTCTGCCAAGCACCAGCGTACCGGTGCTCTCCTGCTCCCACTCAACGATAGTCTGGTAAATCACCTCTCGACCGGGATTGTCACTGCGGCCTAGCTGGTTGGTCCAGATCGTGCCGGTGTAATCGAAGGATATATCGATCTCGCTGGTGGTCACCGCATTATGGACCACTGCGGAACCCAATCCGTCGCGATATTCGACTGTATAGCCTGCATCCTCCAGTCGCTGTCCGACCAGCTGTGCCAACACATATTGCTCGGAAAAACTCTTCGCGCCGATAACAATCGCATCCTCACCCTGGGGGCGCAGTGACCACGCTGACGCGAGCACGCCAAGCGCCGCAATCGCAACGCCGCCCCATACCAGCGTCCGGTTGCGATTGGCGAAGCCGCGCTCGACAGTACCCAGCAGAAAGTCGACAATAATCGCCAATCCCGCAGAGGCGATGCAGCCAGCTAGCACCAGTGCCCAATTCTGCGTTTGCAGTCCCGCAAAAATCGGATCGCCAAGACTTGGTTGCCCTATCGTTGTCGAAAGCGTCGCCGC
>JAHDDJ010000171.1 GCA_020629385.1 Erythrobacter sp. | reverse complement strand
GCGCGCATGCTGTGCCAACCGAGGCGCGCAGTTTGGAAGAGGCGTTGAAGGGCGCCGATATCTTCCTCGGCCTGTCCGCTGCGGGCGCGCTAAAGCCCGAATGGGTTGCGGACATGGCCGATCAGCCGATCATTTTCGCTATGGCCAACCCTACGCCCGAAATCATGCCGGACGAAGCAAAAGCAGTACGCCCCGATGCAGTCATCGCCACTGGTCGTTCCGACTTCCCCAATCAGGTGAATAACGTGCTGGGCTTTCCCTTCATCTTTCGCGGCGCATTGGATGTGCAGGCCACTGCGATTAACGAGGAAATGAAGGTTGCCGCCGCGCAGGCTATTGCCGAACTCGCTCGCCGTCAGGTGCCTGAAGAGGTCGCCGCAGCTTATGGCAAGAACCAGAAATTCGGCACCGACTATATCATTCCCGCTCCGTTCGATCCGCGCCTGATGGAAGTCGTGTCTTCGGCAGTTGCGAAAGCGGCAATGGATTCCGGCGTGGCGCAAGCGCCGATCGAGGATTTCGAAGCCTATGCCTCGTCACTTAAGGCGCGGCTCAATCCGACAAGTTCGGTGCTCACCAACACGTATGAGATCGCGAAGTCGAATCCGAAGCGGGTGGTTTTCGCAGAAGCAGAGGAAGAGGTTGTCCTTCGGGCAGCCATCCAGTTCCGCGATTTCGGTTATGGCACTCCCGTTCTGGTTGGCCGGACCAAAGCCATAGCCAACAAGATGCATATGCTGGGCGTCGACAATCACCGCGATTTCGAAATCCAGAATTCTGCCGATAGCGAGCATGTGCCCGCCATGGTCGAGTATCTCTACCAACGCCTACAGCGCCGCGGCTACACGGAGCGTGATGTGCGCCGGATGGTGAATCAGGAACGAAACGTGTTTGCCGCTTTGCTCGTTGCACTGGGGCATGGGGATGCAATGATTTCAGGACTGACCCGCACCTTTGCGCAGACGGCACGCGAGGTAAATCTGGTACTCGACTCCAAGGCCGATGCGCTGCCTTTCGGCATCCATATGATGATTGGTAAAAACCACACGACATTCCTTGCCGACACCACCATCAACGAGCGCCCTAGTGCCGACGAGCTGGCGCATATCGCCCGTGAAACGGCTGCGGTGGCGCGGCGGATGGGCCACGAACCGCGTGTCGCGTTCCTGTCTTACTCCACATTTGGCAATCCGAGCGGCAAATGGCTGGAGAATATCCGCGAGGCGGTTGCGATCCTCGACAAGGAAGAACCCGGCTTCGAATATGAGGGCGAAATGGCACCCGATGCTGCACTCAACCCATCGGTGATGAAGCTCTATCCGTTCAGTCGCCTGTCCGGCCCGGCCAATGTTCTGATTATGCCCGGCCTGCAATCGGCCAACCTGTCGGCCAAGATACTCAAGGAACTGGGCGGCGATGACACGGTTGGTCCGATGCTGATCGGCATGGAAAAACCCGTTCAGATTGCGCCAATGACCGCCTCGGCACCCGATGTGCTGACCCTTGCTGTGCTGGCAGCGGCGGGGATAGTGGGCTGAGGTTAATCCTTTCGCCGATACCGGAAATACCACACTTCGTGCCCGAACACTTCGCGGGCCTTTTTCTCATAGCGGGTTTGGGTCCAGCCGCCGGGTCGGTTTTGCCAGTCTGAGGGGCTTTCGGCGAGCCATTCGAAGCTGTGGGTGTGGCGGCGCATCACCATCAGGGCGTGCCGCAAATAGATGTCGTGATCGGTACCGAAGCGGAATTCGCCGCCGGGTTTGAGCTTGTCAGCGATCATCTGGACCGGTCCGTCATTCATCATCCGCCGTTTGGCGTGACGTGCTTTGGGCCATGGATCCGGATGGAGCAGATAGACGAAACTGAGCGAACCGTTTGGAATACGCGCCAGCACTTCCAGAGCGTCACCATGATGCAGACGGATATTGGGCAGGCCGCGATCGTCCACATGGCCGAGCGCACCTGCGACGCCGTTCAAAAACGGCTCTGCTCCGATAAATCCGTGATCGGGTAGCATATCGGCGCGGTCGGCCATATGCTCGCCCGAGCCGAAACCGATTTCGAAATGCATCGGACGCTCATTGCCGAACAGTAATTGAGACGTAACCTCGCCTTCTTCCGGAACGGCGATTTGCGGGAGCAATTCTTCTACCAAGCTTTGCTGCCGCCCGCGCAGGGGCTTGCCCTGGCTGCGGCCATATAGCCGGTTGAGCGTGGTCGGATCGCCTTCTTTGTAAGCTGTCATATGGCCCCCATAAAAAAACACCCGGGATGTTTCCACCCCGAGTGTTTTCTCGCTGTTCAGGAGACTTGGTATTTATGCTGCTTCGGCAGCACTTTCGGGATCGCGCAGGACGTAACCACGGCCCCACACGGTTTCGATGTAGTTTTCGCCGCCGCAAGCGTGGCTGAGCTTCTTGCGCAGCTTACAAATGAAGACGTCGATAATCTTGAGTTCTGGCTCATCCATGCCGCCATACAGGTGGTTGAGGAACATTTCCTTGGTGAGCGTGGTGCCTTTGCGGAGCGAAAGAAGCTCCAGCATGGCGTATTCTTTACCGGTCAGGTGAACACGGGCACCGTCGACTTCGACCGTTTTCGCATCGAGGTTCACGGCCAGTTTGCCGGTGCGGATGATCGACTGGCTATGGCCTTTCGAACGACGTACAACGGCGTGGATACGGGCAACCAGCTCTTCGCGGTGGAACGGCTTGGTCACATAATCGTCAGCTCCGAAGCCGAAGCTGCGGATCTTGCTGTCCATCTCGGCAATGCCGGAAAGGATAAGAACAGGGGTCTGCACCTTGGCGACGCGCAATTTCTTGAGCACATCATAGCCGTGCATATCGGGCAGGTTCAGGTCCAGCAGGATGATATCGTAATCATACAGCTTGCCCAGATCGAGGCCTTCTTCGCCCAGATCGGTTGCGTAGACGTTAAAGCCTTCGGTTGTTAGCATCAGCTCAATGGCTTTTGCCGTTGTTGGCTCGTCTTCGATCAACAGTACTCGCATGGGTTGGTCCCCCTTTGCCCCAAATTCGTTCTGGTAACACTTCACTAATCAGTGTTGCCTTGGATTAACCACAAAACTTCTGAACAAAAAAGGTTAATAACACGTAAACGCAGGGAATCCGGCGAGTCGCACCGTGTGCGAGTCAGACCGAGAGATCACATCGCGGCCAGTTTTTTGGCTCTGCGCCGCTGCACGCTGCTGCCGATACCCATCGCTTCGCGATATTTTGCGACAGTGCGGCGCGCTATGTCGAACCCTTCGGCTTTCAACAGTTCCACGAGTTTGTCGTCAGACAGAATCTTCTTCGGTTCTTCCGCGTCGGTTAGTGCCTTGATCCGTGCTTTCACGGCTTCGGACGAAGCGCCTTCTTCGTTGCCAGCAGAACCAACGCCGCTGGTGAAGAAATATTTGAGTTCGAAAGTCCCGCGGTCGCAATGCAGATATTTGTTCGATGTGACCCGGCTGACCGTGCTTTCGTGCATGTCGATTTCTTCCGCTACTTCGCGCAGAGTAAGCGGGCGCAGTTCGGACACACCTTTGCGGAAGAAACCTTCCTGCAATTTCACGATCTGTGCGGCGACTTTCAAAATGGTTTTGCGCCGCTGGTCGAGCGCCTTGATCAGCCAGTTGGCATCGGTCAGCTTTTCATTGAGCCAGCTGCGCGACTCTTTGTCTGTGCAACCATCCTTCAATTCCACGAAATAGCTTCGGTTGATGACCAGCTTGGGCAATGTTGCCTCGTTGAGCTTGATTTTCCAGCTATCCTCCTCGCCCGGTGAAATCAGCACATCGGGTATGACGGCAGCTTCGGGCGTGCCGCCAAAAGCAAGGCCGGGCTTCGGGTTATATTGTCGCAGCTCGCTGAGCATATCAGCGAAATCTTCATCATCGACATCGCACATCCGCTTAAGACGCGGAAATTCGCCGCGCGCGACGAGGTCGAGATTTTCGATCAGGCGCGCCATGCACGGGTCGTAACGGTCCGCTTCCTTGGCTTGCAGAGCGAGACATTCGGACAGATTTCGCGCCCCAACACCGGTCGGTTCCAGCGATTGCACAACTTCCAGTGCCCGTTCGACTTCGTTGATCGGAGCACCCAGATCGGCTGACACCTGCCGCAAGTGTTCGTGCAGATATCCTGCTTCGTCCAGCAGGCCGATCAGGTACGATGCAATAAAATGTTCGCGGGCATCACCCGCTGCTGCCCCGACTTGCTCTTCCAGATGATCGGCGAGCGAAAGCGTTTCCGAACTGCGTTCCTCGATACCGGGTAGATCATCCGGCACAGCGCCTGCGCCAGCCGCGCCCCAATCGCCGTCCCCTGTGTCGCGATCCTGATCGATAGCTGCTGCATCTATATCCAATGCGCTTTCGTCACCGGCAGCGCTCTCGGCCGTTGGTTCCGAAGCTTCGGCAGGGGTGTCACTTTCAGGTGCTTCCGTGCTGCGGACTTCACCCGCCTCCAAAAGCGGATTGGCTTCCAAGGCATCGCCGATGAATGTTTCTATCTCGAGGTTCGACAGCGCCAGCAGCTTGATCGCCTGCTGAAGCTGCGGCGTCATCACCAGCGACTGGGATTGTCTGAGGTCTAACCTCGGACCGAGCGCCAT
>JAHDDJ010000170.1 GCA_020629385.1 Erythrobacter sp. | reverse complement strand
GCCCTGCCCCGTTGCACGATCAAGGAAATCATCGCTCGCGGCTTGCGGTGCTTCGTTCTGCGGAACTTGCGGACGCCGCGTTACATCGCCTTCGACAGGGCTTTCAGGCAGAGGCTCTTGCGGTTCCGTTCCGGTGCCCGGCTCGATCAGATTGCCCTGTTCGTCGATGTAGTAATAATCGCCCGGATCACCGAAATAGAATTCGTCATCGGGTTCCAGCTGCCACTCAGGCAGCTTCAGCTCGGTGTCGAATTCCTCGACCGGGCGATCCTTTACGGCGAAGCGCATATAGGCGGCAAAAGCCTGAGCCGGAGCACGACCTCCTTGCAGCCCCGCCACACGTTTTGCGTCATCGCGCCCCATCCATACGCCCGTGGTGACACCGCTGGAAAAGCCGATGAACCAACCATCCTTGTTGGACGATGTCGTACCCGTTTTCCCCGCGACAGGGCGGCCTATCTGCGCCGCACGCCCCGTACCAGTGTTGACCGCTGTTTGCAGCAGATCGGTGATGCCAGCCGCGACATAATCAGGCACTACTTTTGCAGGGCTGACTTTCTCGTGCTCGTACAAAACCTCGCCACTGGCAGTGGTGACTTTGACAATGCCATAGGGTTGCACGGAACGGCCGCCAGCCGATATCCCCGCAAAAGCCCCGGTCATTTCAATAACGCGGGCTTCCGAGCTGCCCAGCACCATCGAAGGAAACGTCGAAATCGGCGACGTTATGCCAAAACGCTTGGCCATCGATGCTACCGTACCGAAACCCACTTCGTTACCCAATTGCGCCGCAACCGTGTTCTTCGAATAGGCGAAGGCAGTGCGCACATTGATCTCACCCGCAAAATTTCCGCCGGAGTTGCGCGGGCTCCAGCCGTCAATCGTAACAGGCACATCCTTGACCATGTCATCGGGTGTGTATCCCGCCTCGAGTGCAGCCAGATAGACAAACAATTTCCAAGCCGAGCCAGGCTGCCGCATGGCCTCGGTTGCGCGATTATAGTTGGTTTCGACGTAATCCGTACCGCCAATCATCGCCAGAATTGCACCGTCGCGGTCGAGGCTTACCAGCGCGCCTTGCGCACCCTCCGGCGTATTGGCTTTTATCGAGGTCGCGGCAGCGCGCTGCATACCGACATCCAGCGTCGTCCAGACTTCTATCGGCTCGAATGTTTCGGGAAGCAAAAGGTCAAGCTGCGGTAAAGCCCAGTCGGTAAAATAGCGCACCGAATTCTGGCCGCGCTCTTCTTTCAACTGCACGGTCGATGGATCGACCGTCACATCGGGTGATATCCGCCCCTGCTCTTTCATCAGGCGCAGCACCACTTGTGCGCGGTCCACCGCAGCCTGCACGTCGGCCGTCGGCGAATAGCGCGACGGAGCCTTGACCAGCCCGGCGATAATCGCAGCTTCGGCAGTATTCAGCTCAGTCGCCGGATGGCTGAAAAATCTGCGGCTCGCGCTGTCGATACCGTAAGCACCGCCACCGAAATACACCTTGTTCAGATACAGTTCGAGGATCTGGTCCTTGCTGAATTTCGATTCCAGCGCCATCGCAAGCACCGCCTCGCGCAGCTTCCGGTCCAGCGTGCGGTTGGAATTGAGGAAGACGTTGCGCGCAAGCTGTTGCGTGATCGTAGAGGTTGCCGCGATCCGGCCATTCCCTGTCGCCGCGACATAGACAGCACGCGCAAGACCGATCGGATCGACCCCGAAATGACTATGATAGCGGCGATCTTCGACCGAGATCATCGCATCTTTCATCACTTGCGGAATTTCGTCGCTTTCCAGCCATTTACCAAAACTCGGGCCGAGCGAGACAATTTCTGAGCCATCACGTGCACGGACAATGATCGTCTGCGCGTTCTGCGTCGCTTTCAGTTCGTTGTAGGATGGAATCGACCGCGCTGCGAACATGACTGCAAGGCCAAGGAACAATGCCCCGAGCAGCGCAAGAGCGGTTCCCCAGATGAAAAACCGGCGGAACCACAGCTTGAAACCGGTCGGTTTCTGCTTGGGCTGTTTGCGGCTTTTGCCTGCAGCGCGGCGGCTACCCCGTTTGGCCATTAAATTCGAACCACCTCTTCAACCGCGCAATGCGCGCCGTCCATCCTCAGATGCACTGCATAATACAGTTGTAACAAGGCGTGAACGGAAAAAGAGGGGTTATCCGGCGTAGAGCCAAGACCTTTAGTCTTCACCTTCGAAATCGAGCGCGGCACTGTTGATGCAATAGCGCAGGCCGCCAGCCTCCGGCGGACCATCGGGAAACACGTGCCCCAGATGCCCGTCACAGTGTGAACAGGTGACTTCTGTGCGGATCATGCCGTGCGAAGTGTCACGATGTTCAGCCACCGCTTCACCTTCAGCGGGTTTGGTGAATGCCGGCCAACCGCATCCGGAATTATACTTCGCGTCGCTTTCAAACAGCTTCGTTCCGCAGCCCGCGCAGAAATATTCGCCGTCCTTATAATGCTTGTCATATTCGCCAGTGAAAGCACGCTCTGTGCCCTTCTCGCGTAGAATATGGTATTGCTCCGGCGTCAGCTTTTCGCGCCATTCGGCCTCTGTCGTGGCTTTGGGTTCGGACATTACAGATCTCCTTTAAGCGCTATATGGTGCTGAAGTGGCGCCGCGCAAAGGGACGGCTCCTATGCCTCGATATCGGCGTAATGCGCGGGCGGCTGGATCACTTCCATTCGCTCACTGAGCAGGGGCCGAAAGCTGGGACGGCTTTTGAAGATGGAATACCAGCCCCTGGTCTGCTCGTGCCCGGCCCAATCGATCCCCCCGAGGTAATCGGCCACACTGATCTGCGCAGCGGCTGCCAGATCGGCGAGACTCATACGCGAGCCTGCAAGCCACGGGCGATTGTCGATCAGATAATCCATATAATCGAGATGACCATGCGCCATCTTCATAGCCTTTGCCAAGGCGCGGGAGTCCGGCGGTTGGCGCAGGATAATCCGCTTCTTCATCCGCTCATTCAGCAGCGGAGCGGTAACATCGGCAAAGAAATTTTCGTCGAACAAAGCAACGAGCCGGCGAATTTCCGCGCGTTCGCGGACGGTGCCGTTGATCATCGGCGTCTGGTCGACCGTTTCCTCGAAATATTCGCAGATCGCACGACTGTCGCACAAGGTGATTTTCTTGGCAGGATCATGCAGCACAGGCGTACGCCCAGCCGGGTTCAGCGCCCAGAATTCATCGCTGGCGTCCCATGGATTTTCCCGCCACAGATCATAGCCAACACCCTTCTCGCTTAGCAGCAAGCGGACCTTGCGACTGAACGGACAGAGGGGAAATTGATAGAGGCGCCACATAACCGTCCCATGCAACAATGCCGCGCTACCGTCTATAGGTTGGGCGCGGCAAAGCGGTGCTTTTTTCAGGCTTTACGGCAAGTCGTGCTGACCGATACGGTTTTCCATACGGTTCGCCATTTCTTTCAGCGCAGGGCGCAAGGCATCAAGCCCTTCGACAAGGCCAGCGAGCATACCCATCATTACCGGCACCTTGTCGGCAATCTCGTCCTGCATGCGCTCGGCTCCGGGTCCGGCAAGATCGCGCATAGTAGCATCCGGCGCGATATCAGGCTTGGCCATACCGGAACCTTCGGGTGCTGCCTTGGCCATAGCGTTGACCAATGGGCCGACCGGCAACTCCATCAACACTTCGCCCATCGCGCCAACCATGGTCGCGAGCTTTTCCTGCTCGACCGGATCGGAAAGCCTGTCAGACAATTCAGCCATAGCCGGGCTTGCTTCGTCCTGCGCCAAAGCCGGTAGCGGGGCCGCAAGTGCAAGGGCAGATGCGGCGATAATACAAGCACGCATGAAAATTCCTCCTCTGAAGATGTGTTAATCTCCAGATAGACTTTCCTGAATGACTTACGCCTGAATGAATTGTAAAATCGTCTAAAGACCCGATGCATCCAGCAATGCGAGGCAAGGAGGCATTACCTTGGCGAGCAATTCCTTGTCCCACAATTTCTGCGCTTCTGCTGACAAGGCCGCTGCAACCTGATCGCGGGTCATGCCCGTATCATCCATGATGCGCGCCGAGCTGCGGACCATATATTCACGCCCTCGCTCGCCCAAAGCCGGATATTTGAGTGCATCAGCATTGCCGTTTGCTTGTCCATTGGCCACCAGCGCGAATGCGGCCGAACAGCGCAAAGCTGTCGACTGTTCCATCGTCAAAGGCGGGGTCTGGGCCGATACAGGTGCGGCCACTAAAAGGGCCGGCACAAACAACAGGGATGCAAGCTGGTTTCTCATACAAGGCTCCCTAGATAAGGCTTTCTGAACAGTCACCGTACAAAATTGTAGAGGCACCGCTATGACCGACTATCCTTCCTTGCACCTCCTGATTGGCGGCGAAAAAATCACGGAGGGATCGCGGGTTACAGAAGATGTGCTTAACCCCGCGACTGGTGACACGCTGGGAACGCTGACTCACGCAACGGCGGACGATCTCGATGCCGCGCTGGACAATGCGGCGAAGGGCTTTGCCATCTGGCGTTCCACACCTCCCGAGCAACGCGCTGCCGTTCTGACCAAGGCAGCCGCGCTATTGCGCGAGCGTGTCGGCGTGATCGCAGAAGCGCTGTCGATGGAACAAGGCAAAACCCTCGCCGA
>JAHDDJ010000169.1 GCA_020629385.1 Erythrobacter sp. | reverse complement strand
CGCATCCATGTCACATCCCGCCCGCTGGCATAGGTTGTGTTGTAGGTGCCATACCCGATGATCGACGGCCCCCACATCACCGGCTCCTGCCCCGTGACGCGCCGGAATATAGCATCCAGCACCTCGGCATCGGCGCGCTTGGCGTCAGGTTCAACCGCGCCAATGAAGGCTTCAGCACTGACATCGGTCGGCTTGGTCTTGGCGTCGCTCATAGTATCCCTCCGCAAACGAATATGCGCGGATCGGCGAGAACAGGCAAGCTGGGCCGTGGTCACCTATCGGTTGATGGCGATCCAGTGATTGGCGATCTCGGAGTTACTTGGCGCCAATTGCACCGCACGCCCTATCAGGCTGCGGCCTTCGGCGCTTTGCGGATCTGCCTTGATCAGGCTCCAGCCCAGCGTATCCATGATTACCGGGTCAGCAGGGGCAAGTTGGAAAGCTTTCCGCGCCAAGGCAACGGCACCGGCATTATCGCCGAGCTCAAGCCGGATATTCGCCGCGTTGTTCAGGACAATCGGGTCGCTGTCCCCGCCATTGCGCAGCGCGTCTTTGTAGATCGCATCGGCTTCCTGCCATTTTCCGGCACGCATTGCTTTCGTTGCCTCGGCAAGCTTGGCAGCATAGGGCACAGTCGTCGAAGCCTTCCTGGCCCGCGCTGCAATAGACGCCTGCTCCGGCTTGCCCAGTTTTGCAGCCAGATTGGCGCCAAGCTGCAACGCTACAGGACTGGCGTTTGCTGCACCCAGAGCCGGTTGCAGAGTATCCCAAGCACGTTGATCGGCACCTGTCGCGGCATATTGCTGCGCCAGAACAGTCCGTGCGGTTGTATGTTCGCCGCCGAGACGGAAGAAGCGTTCCAGCTCGCTGATTGCGCTGTGCGACTGGCCGCGCTCCGCCGCGATCAAACCGCGCAACATACGCAGCGCCGGAAACTCGCCATTCTTCCCGCCCAGCGATTGGACAAGCTGGTGCGCCTGATCGATGTCGCCGGCTTCAAAAGCCATTTGCGCCGCAAAATACGCACCGACCGGATGACCCGGCGAAATCTCTTTGGACCGCGCAAGCCATTCAGACGCTTTGGCATCGTCACCTTGCTCGCGCGCAATGGCTGCTTGTGACAGGATCGCAGGCAAGTTCCACGGATTGGACGCAAGTACCTTGTCAAAATGCGCCTTTGCAGCATCCAACTGCTTCTCATTGAGTTCCAGCCGACCCGCCAGAAGCCGTGCCTCGATCATATTGGGACGTTCTTCGAAAATACGCTCGAGCAGAGACCGGCTACGATCGATTTGGCGTTGGTCATATGCGCGCTTTGCATCCAGCACGAGCAGATCGACAGATTGCGGAAATTGCGCGAGGCCTTCATCCAGCGTGGCAATCGCTTTGTCGGCATCGCCCTCGCTCAGCTGGGCAACCACCGAGACAGCATAAGCCAACCCGCTGTTCATCCCGCCTGTGGCCAGCGTTTCGAAAGCCAGCTTGGTGTTGCCGCCCTGCAAATAGGATTTGGCCAGCAACGCATTTGCTTCTGCACCGAATTCCGGATTGCCCAACAGCTTCTGGAATTCAACCGCAGCACCTTCAGGATTTTCGAGAGACAACTGTGTTTTGCCGTACAGCATGATCGCTGCCGGATTATTGCCATCTTGGTCCAAAGCCTGACGGATCATGATCCGGGCGGTCTGGAAATCGCCTGCCTCGCTTGCTTGCACGGCAGCATCAAACGGATTGTCCGGCGTGTCATCGCAGCCAGATACCATCAGCATAGATGCACACACCGATGCCATCAGCATCTTACGGGTCGGAAGCAGCGCTTTTTTCATCAACATAATGCCTTTTATGCCAAATCGGGCTTCCCAATTGGTTAACGCCACAGCGATTGCAAATTTACAATTCACCGAGGGGAAACTGTCAGCTTTTCTTACAACCCAGAAATACGAATTTACTGCGTTAACCAAGAAAATCCCAGAATTCTGCCGTTTCGAGCGGATTGGCACGGTCAATGCTTTACCAATCCCGTAAGTCAATTTTGACGAGGCGGTTGGATCAACCCGGCCAAATCCTCGCTCGATACAGTCTCTTGAAGGGGGTAAAAATGAAAGCTTTGAAGAAAACCGCGATCGTTTTCGGATTGATGGCAGCAACAGCAGCCACACCGGCATCGGCAGCCATTTACGAATACACCATGACCAATGGTGACGTCCTGACCATCAACACCGACACATCCAGCGCAACCTTCGTTGGTTCGCGTATCGATGCGAGCATGACCAGCAGCGGTTTCGCAACTTTCACTGGCGGCGCGATCCCTGTGTTCAGCTTCGTTCTCGACTCGCTGGACGGCACCCGCCTGATCAACGGTCAGCGCGTCACCGATAACCCGCTTCACTCGACCACCACTCACCCGCAAAAGCTGATCAGCTACGGTCCATCGCGCAATGGTCGCGTAAACCTGTGGGCCTGGTGGGGTGATCCTATCATCGGTGGTGACTACATTACTTACATCAAGTCTTACAAAGCACAGGTTCCTGAGCCAGGTGCACTCGGCCTGATGGCTCTCGGCCTTGGTGGCCTGGCATTCGCCCGCCGTCGCCGTCGCAAGACAGTGGCCGCATAAGGCTTCCGCAAAAGTCTTCACCTGTCCTGGTGAACGAACAGGCTCTCCCGGCAATCGCCAGGAGAGCCTTTTTCGTATGTACCAAAGTTGCTCTTGGTCCGGGGCAAACCAAAACCCTTTGCACCTACCTCTGCTGCCTGATACCGGCGCGCAAAATGCAATTGGAGCGATAAACACATGTCCGAGATCAAACGCGTCGTACTCGCCTATTCGGGCGGCCTCGATACCAGCGTCATCGCCAAGTGGCTGGAAGTCGAGCGCGGATGCGAAGTGGTGACCTTCACCGCCGATCTCGGCCAGGGCGAGGAAATCGAGCCGGCCCGCGAAAAAGCGCGTGCTATGGGCATCCCTGACAAGCATATCTTCATCGAAGATTTGCGTGAGGAATTTGTCCGCGACTTCGTGTTCCCGATGATGCGGGCCAATGCCCGTTATGAAGGCGACTATCTGCTCGGCACATCGATTGCGCGCCCGCTCATCTCCAAGCGACTGGTTGAAATCGCGCGCGAAACAGGCGCCGATGCCATCGCCCATGGTGCAACGGGTAAAGGCAATGACCAGGTTCGCTTTGAACTCTCCGCTTACGCCCTGGCGCCCGACATCAAAGTCATCGCGCCGTGGCGCGAATGGGATTTGACGAGCCGAACCGCGCTGATTGCCTGGGCGGAAAGCCACCAGATTGCTGTTCCCAAAGACAAGCGCGGCGAAAGCCCGTTTTCGACTGACGCCAATCTGTTGCACACCTCGTCCGAAGGTAAAGTGCTGGAGGATCCATGGGAAGAAACACCGGACTATGTCTATTCGCGCACAGATAATCCCGAAGATGCGCCCGATACGCCGGAATATATCACGATAGATTTCGAGCGCGGCGATGGCGTTGCCCTGAACGGTGAAACCATGAGTCCCGCCTTGCTTTTGACCGCGCTCAATGACCTTGGCCGCAAGCACGGCATCGGCAGGCTTGATCTGGTCGAGAACCGCTTTGTAGGCATGAAAAGCCGCGGCATGTACGAAACGCCCGGCGGCGAAATCTATGCCCGTGCCCATCGCGGTATGGAACAGATCACGCTGGATCGCGGCGCTGCCCATCTCAAAGACGAGTTGATGCCGAAATATGCCGAACTCATCTATAACGGCTTCTGGTACAGTCCCGAGCGTGAAATGCTGCAAGCAGCAATCGACTTGAGCCAGGAGAAAGTCAGCGGCACTGTCCGTTTGAAGCTCTACAAAGGGAATGCCGAAGTCGTCGGCCGCAAGTCGCCGAATTCGCTCTATTCGGAACAGCATGTGACGTTTGAAGATGATGCTGGCGCGTATGACCAGCAGGACGCGGAGGGGTTCATCAAGCTGAACGCCTTGCGGCTTCGATTGCTTGCGCAACGCGACCGGTAAAGCAGCGGATCGGCAATTTCGGTGAAGCGTTGATTTATCCACGCGTGTCCACAGCGAATTTCGCAGAAAGTGGATAAGTCGGCCTGCAGGTCCTTGCCAGGTCGGCTGCAAAGGCGCAGCTTCAATCCATCGGAAGGACAAGAATTTACCTTCGAATGATGGTTTAACGACTTGAAAACGAATGTTTTTTTGAACCCTGATGACACAGCGGTTACTGTCCGCGCGGTCTTTGAGGAATAGGTGCAGAAAGCTTCGGCCGAATGCAAATATCCCGTTTGAAAAGAACGCGAACGCATATCGCTGTTGGCCGGACATGCCGGTCGGACATCGAAGAAACTACGGAAACCGAGGTGGAAGTATTTTCGTTTGAGATGATCGACCAACATGGGATGATCGGCTGCGGAACCGGACAGCAGACAGGATGATCTTCGGATCGGAATTGCTGCCAGAAGGAACCGGATGCCGGTGCGAGCGCCGGTGACAGAACCGGACCAGCGAAAGATTGCAAAATCGGACGCAGGAAAGGGAAAACATCGGAGGCCAAGCGCTTTTCGGGATAACTGTCGCAAGACGGATAACCAGAGAAGTCCACGCCCGGTAAGAGTGGGGTCGGTAGCAATACCGGCCCCATTTGTTTT
>JAHDDJ010000168.1 GCA_020629385.1 Erythrobacter sp. | reverse complement strand
TTTTCCGGGGTGACTTCGACCATTTCGTCATTGTCGATATAGGCGATGGCCTGTTCCAGCGTCATGATTTTCGGCGGGGTCAGGCGGATCGAGTCATCTTTGCCGGTCGAACGGAAGTTGGTCAGCTGCTTCGATTTCATGGGGTTCACTTCCATGTCCTCGGGCTTCGCGTTTTCGCCGATGATCATGCCTTCATACAGCTTCTCTTTCGGCTTCACGAACAGCTCGCCGCGCTCTTCCAGAGCGTTCAGGGCGTAGGCAACAGCTTCGCCATTCTCGCGGCTGATCAGGACGCCGTTCTGGCGGCCTTCGATCTTGCCTTTGTAAGGGCCGTACTTCTCGAACAGACGGTTCATGATGCCGGTCCCGCGCGTGTCGGTCAGGAATTCGCCGTGATAACCGATCAGGCCGCGTGACGGGGCGCTGAAAGTGATACGGGTTTTGCCGCCGCCGCTTGGGCGCATGTCGGTCATTTCGCCTTTGCGCAGTGCAAGCTTTTCCACGACTGTACCTGAATATTCATCATCAACGTCGATCACGACGGTTTCGTAGGGTTCTGTACGCTTGCCGTTTTCGTCTTCGCCAAACAGCACGCGCGGACGGCTGATGCCCAGCTCGAAGCCTTCGCGGCGCATGGTTTCGATCAAGACGCCAAGCTGCAATTCGCCGCGGCCGGCTACTTCGAAGCTGTCCTTGTCGCTGGATTCGGTGACTTTGATGGCGACATTGCTTTCCGCTTCGCGTTCGAGACGGTCACGGATCATACGCGAGGTAACCTTGCTGCCTTCACGGCCCGCAAGCGGGCTGTCGTTCACGGCAAACCGCATCGACAAGGTCGGCGGGTCAATCGGCTGCGCTTGCAGCGGTTCGGTCACGCTGGGATCGCAAATAGTGTTGGATACGGTCGCCACAGTCAGGCCTGCGAGCGAAATGATGTCGCCTGCTTTTGCTTCTTCCACCGGCACGCGTTCCAGCCCCTGGAAAGACATAAGCTTCGATGCGCGGCCGGTTTCTATCACATTGCCTTCGGCGTCGAGCGCGTGGATCGGCGAGTTGACTTTTACGGTGCCCGACTGGACCTTGCCGGTCAGAACGCGGCCAAGGAAATTGTCGCGGTCGAGCAGGGTAACGAGGAATTTGAAAGGCGCGTCCACGTCTGCTTGCGGAGCAGGGACGTGTTCGATGATTTTTTCGAACAGGGGCGTCAGATCGCCTTCGCGCGCATTGATGTCCTCGCTGGCATAGCCATCGCGGCCCGAGGCATAGAGCACGGGGAAATCAAGCTGTTCATCATTGGCTTCGAGCGAGACAAAAAGGTCAAACACTTCGTCGAGCACTTCTTCGGCGCGGCCATCCGGGCGGTCGATCTTGTTGACCACCACAATCGGTTTGAGCCCCAGCGACAACGCTTTGCCGGTCACAAACTTGGTTTGCGGCATCGCCCCTTCGCTGCTGTCGACCAGCAGGATAACGCCATCGACCATCGACAGGATGCGCTCGACTTCGCCGCCAAAGTCGGCGTGACCCGGCGTGTCGACGATATTGATCCGGCGCGCATTGTCGCCTTCGCCATATTCGACCGAGGTACATTTCGCGAGGATGGTAATGCCGCGTTCTTTTTCCAGATCGTTGGAGTCCATCGCCCGCTCTTCGACGCGCTGGTTATCGCGAAAGGTGCCGGACTGGCGAAAAAGCTGGTCGACAAGCGTGGTTTTGCCGTGATCGACGTGCGCGATAATCGCGATGTTACGCTGGTTAGCGGACATTATAGAATGCTTTCATGTTGGGGGCGCGTACTATTGTGCAGCGCAATATCGCGCGCGCCCTAGCTGAGCGGAACCCAAACGGCAAGCGTTGCAACAAACGCAACTTGACGTAACGTCACTGTTACTTGCGTGCAACAAGCCCTTCTAACCCTCGGGATTCCGCCGCTTTCTGCTTGGCAGAAACCCGGCGCATACCTATGCGGGATGCAGAAGCGGAAGTCATACAAACAAGTCCGCTCGGTAGAGGATGGAGAATCCATGAAATTTACTGCTTTTAACGGCGGCGCAACCCCACGCGCTGCACTCTATGCGGGTGTTGCGGCACTCGGCCTTTCGGTTCCATCGGTAGCATTTGCGCAAGACGCGGACGACGCCGGCGCAGAAGAAGCTGCCGAATTCGACGATGACATCATCATCGTAACCGGTACGAAGCGTGAAACCACGCTGCAGGAAACCCCGATTTCGGTATCGGTAACTTCCGGTGAGACCCTCGAAAACGCGCAAATCCGCGATGTTCTCGACCTCCAGACAGTCACGCCTTCGCTGCGTGTCAGCCAGCTGCAGACTTCGTCCGCATCGACCTTCATCATCCGTGGTTTCGGTAACGGCGATAACAACTTCGGTATCGAACCTTCGGTCGGCGTCTTTATCGACGGCGTGTTCCGTTCGCGCTCTGCTGCGGCATTGAGCGATCTTCCCAATGTCCAGCGCATCGAAGTTCTGAACGGGCCGCAATCGACCCTGTTCGGTAAAAACGCTTCGGCCGGTGTTATCTCGGTTATCACGCGTGAACCACAGTTCGAATTCGGCGGTTCGGTCGAGGCAAGCTACGGCAATTTCAACAACATCCTTATCAAGGGTGATGTTACTGGCCCGCTCAGCGAGACAATCGCTTTCTCGATCGACGGTAGCTACAACAAGCGCGATGGTTACGCGACCATCGTCAACCTTAACGAAGAGCAGAACAACCGTAACCGCTGGGCTGCCCGCGGCCAGCTGCTGTTCGAACCGTCGACCAACTTCAAAGCTCGCGCAATCTTTGATTATTCGAAGATTGACGAAGTCTGTTGTCAGGTTGCGACGCTGGTATCCGGTCCGGTCACCGGCGCCATCAATGCAGTCGGCGGCCAGTTGAGCACCGACTTCTTTGACTACGAAGCGTTCCTCAACTTCGTCCCGACCAACGAAGTCGACAATTATGGTGGCTCGCTGCAGATGGATTACGAGGCTGGCGCCTTGTCGTTCACGTCGATCACGTCGTATCGGAAACTGGAAAACTTCTTCCTTTCGGATATCGACTACACCAGCGCTGACATCGCGACCGAAACACGCGATCAGGAAGTGAAGACCTTCACGCAGGAATTCCGTGTTGCGTCCGATTTTGACGGGCCGATCAACTTCCTTTTGGGCGGTTATTACTTCGACGAGAAAATCACGCAGGACAGCGCCATCCAGAATGGCAGCCAGATTCGTGATGTTTTCGAACTACTGGCTGGCGGAAACCCGGTTGACATTCTGACCGGTGCGCCGTCCGTGTTCAACGCGGTCGAAGCGGGCCTTGGTCTACCGCAGGAATCGATCTTCCGCACACCGTTGCTGTCGCAAGAAACCTTTGCGATGGACAACACGTCCTATTCGATCTTCGGTACTGTTGATTTCGAACCTTTTGACGGCCTCGTATTGACCGGCGGTTTCAACTACACAGACGACAAGAAAGATTTCGCACTTTCTCAGTTGAGCCCCGATCCGCTGGGCCAGATCAATCTGGTCGATGCATTCATCACCGGTGCGACAGCTGCCAACCCGATGTTGCCGACCGTAACGAGCCGGGCAGGGTTCCAGGCACTGCCGCAGGTCGTTCAGGATCAATTGCTCGCTGCAGCTTTGGACCCGACGATCAACACGTTGCTGCCACTGGCCGGTTTCCAGTTCCAGCCGCCGTTCCTGACCATTCCTAACGCGGTCGAGGACGGCAAGACCCGTGATGACAAGTTCACCTATCTGCTGCGTGCCGCGTACCAGGTTTCGAACGAAATCAATGTCTATGCCAGCTACGCAACCGGCTTCAAAGCGAGCTCGGTGAACCTTTCGCGCGATAGCCGCCCTTCGGGCACCGACTTTGTCGCTGGTCCGGGTGGTTCGACCTTCGCGGCACCGTCGTCCCCAATTCTGGACGCCGGCCTGGCAATTCCAAACCTGCGCACCGGTTCGCGCTTTGCAGGTCCGGAAAATGCAGAAGTTTACGAGGTTGGTCTGAAAGGTCAGTGGGATGGCTTCGGCTTTAACGTTGCTCTGTTTGACCAGACCATCAAGGGCTTCCAGAGCCTTGCGTTTACCGGTACCGGCTTCGCGTTGCAGAACGCTGGTCAGCAATCGGTCAAGGGCTTCGAATTTGACAGCACGATCAACCCGACTGACGGGTTGGTATTCACCTTTGCCATGACCTATCTGGACCCGCTGTTTGACAGCTTCCCGGGCAGTGTTCTGGGCGATCTGACAGGCGTTCAGCCGGCCGGTATTCCCGAAATCGCGATCTCGACTTCTGCGACATATACGCATGAATTCGGCGGCAGCGGAAATATGCTGGTGACGCGTATCGATTACAGCCACGAAAGCAACACGCCGATCAATAACGGTCTGCCAACTTTCAACGCTCAGCTCGGTAACACCCAGATTTTCAACCGCGAGTTGAACTTGGTGAACGCCTCGATGACGTTCAAAATGGACAATGGTATCGAGATCGGTGCATTTGCCCGCAACCTGTTCAACGACCAGTTTATTACGACTGTGTTCGATGGCGTGGCGCAGGCTGGTACCGTTTCGGGTTACCCAAGTGCACCGCGTACCTATGGCGGTCTGGTTCGCTTCAAGTTCTAAGCGAGCGTATTACCAA
>JAHDDJ010000167.1 GCA_020629385.1 Erythrobacter sp. | reverse complement strand
CCGATGGTTATCCGCAAGCCGTGCGGCAGCCCCTGTCCCGGGAGCCAACGCGTGGCGTAGCCGCCCTCTGCCAGAGCGTTATAGGCTTGCTCCGCCGTCACCGCGCCTTCGAAAAGAACCAAAGAGAAATTGCATTTGCTGGGTAGCGCGCGCAGCCCGTGATTGCCGAGGCTTTCGATCAGCTGTTCAAACCGCGCTAGTTCCGCCGCATTGTGATCGCGTGATCGCGCAACAAACTCCTGATCACCAATGGCTGCCAGCGCTGCTGCCTGTCCGTGATTGGTGACATTGAAAGGCCCGCGAATACGGTTGAGCGATGCGACCAGATCGCGATGACCTGTCGCCCAGCCGATGCGTTCACCGGCAAGCCCGTAAATCTTGGAAAAAGTCCGAGTGACCAGCACGTTGGGATGTGCGGAGGCCAGCGCCATTCCGCCATCATCCTCGCCTTCCGTGAGATATTCGGCATAGGCTTGGTCTACCACGAGCAGCACATTTTCCGGCAACGCGGCATGCAGTCGCTCGATTTCGAAAGCGGGCAAATAGCTGCCGGTCGGATTGTTCGGGTTCGCAACGAAAACGACCCGGGTTTTATCAGACACATTCGCGATCAGTGCATCGACATCAGTGCCATAGTCTTTGTCAGGGGCGATAACCGGCGTGGCTCCACACCGCCTTGCAGCGATTTCGTAGACGGAGAAACTGAAATTAGCGAACAGCACCTCGTCACCGGGGCCTGCATAAGCCTGTGCTGCCAGATTGAGCAATTCGTCCGAGCCGGTCCCGCAGACGATGCGCAGGGGATCAATTCCGTGCAGTTCACCCAGAGCTGATCGCAACTTGGCAGAATCGGGATCTGGATAAGTTGCGGGATGCTGTGTATCGGCGAAGGCCGCAAGGGCGGCGGGCGAGCAGCCCAGCGGGTTCTCGTTCGCAGACAGTTTGACCAGCTCGCGCCCGTCATCTGACTTTGCCTTGCCCGGTACATAGGCATGGATGGCATTGATCCATGGCTTGGGAGAAGGGGCGCGTCGAGTATCGGTCATCGCCAACAGCGTCTAGTCGAACGTAGGGCTTTGGCAAAAAAGAAAATGCAGCCCTTCGACAAGTTCATAGTGAGCGGGTAAGGCACTGCGCTTAAACCCATGTGAAGCGATTGATTGCCAGTGCAGTTACAGACCAACTCCCTGACATTGCCCGACCCCCTTCCGCTCGACAGCGGCGAGGAGCTTCACAATGTGCGCATCGCGTTTGAGACCTATGGAGAGCTGGCACCCGACAAGAGCAATGCAATCCTGCTTTGCCACGCCCTGACTGGCGACCAGTTCGTCGCCAGTGAGCATCCGGTAACAGGCAAACCGGGCTGGTGGGAACGCATGGTCGGCCCCGGCAAACCGATCGATACCGACCGCTTTCATATCATCTGCGCCAATGTGATCGGTAGTTGTATGGGCTCGACCGGGCCTGCATCCGATGCGGACGATGGCACGCCCTATGGCATGCGCTTCCCGGTTTTGACCATTCGCGACATGGTGCGCGGGCTGGTTGGACTGCTCGATCAATTGGAGATTTCACAGCTTCATGCCGTGGTTGGCGGATCGATGGGCGGGATGCAGGCGCTCAGCCTCGCTGCCAACTGGCCCAACCGCGCCGGACGGGTTCTTGCGATTGCCACGACGGCGCGGCATTCGGCGCAGAATATAGCTTTTCACGAGGTCGGGCGTCAGGCCATCATGGCGGACCCCAATTGGGCCAAGGGTGACTATTATGCGGGCGATACGTCGCCTGATGCGGGCCTCGCCGTGGCACGGATGGCCGCGCATATCACCTATCTGTCCGAAGAAGGGCTGACCGGTAAATTCGGACGCCGCTTGCAGGACAGGTCGGAAAAGACGTTCGGCTTCGATGCGGATTTCCAGGTTGAGAGTTACCTAAGGTATCAGGGCAGCGGTTTTACCCGGCGCTTCGATGCCAACAGCTATCTCTACATCACCCGCGCGATGGACTATTTCGATATTGCCGAAGAGCATGGCGGACTGCTTGCTGATGCTTTTGCGGGAACGCAGGCGCGTTTTTGCCTGGTCAGTTTTGACAGCGACTGGCTCTACCCCACGGCTGAAAGCCGCCATGTGGTGCACGCTTTGAATGCGGCAGGCGCCCCGGTGAGCTTTGTCGAGCTTAGCGCCCCCTTCGGGCATGACAGTTTTCTGTTGGATGTTCCCGCTCTCGACCGGGTGGTGAAGGGGTTCCTCCATGACTAAGGCTGCCACATCTCTGCGCCCCGATCTGGCAGTGATTTTCGAACATATAGAGCCGGAAAGCCGGGCGCTCGATGTCGGGTGCGGCGACGGTGTGCTGATGGCCGCTTTGCGTGATCAGAAGCAAGTCGATGCGCGTGGTATCGAAATCGATGGAGCCTGCGTGGAACGGTGCGTTGCGCAAGGCCTGAGCGTCGTCCAAGGTGACGCAGACCGCGATCTCGGTTTTTATCCCGACGGTGCTTTCGATTACGCGATCCTCAGCCAGACTCTGCAAACCGCAGAGCGTCCAGACGAGATATTGCGAGAACTGCTGCGCGTGGGCCGCCGGGCTTTCGTCAGCTTTCCCAATTTTGCCTATTGGCGGATGCGCTGGGCGCTGCTGAGCAAAGGGCGCATGCCTGTGACCCGCCATTTGCCGGTGACATGGTACGAAACGCAGAACATCCACCATGTGACAGTGAAGGATTTTGAAGCGCTCGCCGATGATCTCGGAATTGCAATCTCCAACCGTTGGTTCTTCACGCAAGAGAGGGAAATCGGGAAGGCCGGCGCCAACTGGCGCGCCGAATATGCGGTGTTCGAAGTTGGCAGAAGGGCCGGCTAGATCATTGGCCAGTCAGCACCGCAGCTTCATCTTACCTTATGATGCACTCGCATCGGCCCTGATTTTCCAATATTGTGACGCTGTGTTAACCCCGCCGAAAGGGTCGCCGCAGCACGCGAGAGGCATACAGGGGTGTGATTTAAAGGGACTGACACCATGACATCACCATCGAAAATATCCATAATTGCTGCGACCGTTGCCGGTTGTGCCATTGCAGCTACCAGTGCTTCTGCGCAGCAGCTTGAACCGGTTGCCGAGACGCAGCTTGTTGTGAACGGACAATTGCCTTCCGACCTTTCCGGTCTTGAAGACGGACCGGAACTTGACGGCTTTATTTCTGCCCGTGCGGCCAATGCTATCCAGGTCACCACACCAGGCGGCGAAAAGCAGACGGTCTGGGTTAGCCCGGATACCAAGATCAAGGCTGCCGGCGGTTTTCTCGGACTTAGCCGTAAGGCGCTCGACAAAAATGCATTGTTGAATGGCTTGCCAGTCTCTGTCGAAACCGTTCAATGGAACGGTGAGCTAGTCGCCAGTGAAATCGCGCTGAAAAACAAGGATCTCAAAACGGCGGCAATGATCCGCAACGGAACCGCGCAACGCTTTTCCGAAAACGAGCAGGCGATTGATGCAAATACCGCCGCTGCTGCCGCTCTGCGCAGCCGTGTTGGTGATATCGACAAATACAACATCAAGGGTACAACCAACGTCTATTTCGATAGCGGTAAATGGCGGTTGAGCCCGGGCGCAAAACGAGAACTGTGTTCGGCAGCCAATCAAGCGGACGGCATGGACAACGCGCTGTTGCTGGTTGTCGGTTATACCGATTCCGATGGCAGTCAGGAATTCAATCAGCAGTTGAGCGAAAAGCGCGCAGGCGGTGTGGTCAATCACTTGCAGCAAGCTTGTGGCTGGAAACCGTGGCGGATGCTAACACCGACCGGCATGTCGGAGGCTGATCCGCTGGCAGATAACAGTACCGCTGCTGGCAAAGCACAAAACCGCCGCGTTGCGGTGAATATCCTCGTCAGCAAAAGCGTGGACGGGATCTAGGAAAACGGGGCGGGCTGCGGCTCGCCCCGTCCTTTACGGGATCAACGCAGGTTTTCTGCGTGCCAGCGAATATGCTCCGCCATAAAGCTTGAAATGAAAAAGTAGGAGTGGTCGTAACCTTCCTGCATCCTGATTTGCGCCTGAATACCTGCCTTTTTGCAAGCCAGCGCCAGCAATCCGGTTTTGAGCTGGTCTTTCAGGAAATCATCTGCTGTGCCCTGATCGACCAACAGGTTTGGCAGTGTTGCCCCGTCTTCGATCAGTGCACACGCATCATAATCGCGCCATGCAGACCTATCCTCCCCGAGATAGCCGCCAAGCGCTTTCTCGCCCCATGGGCAGTTGAGCGGACTGGCGATTGGTGCAAATGCGCTGACGCTTTTGAAGCGGCCGGGATTCCGTAAGGCGACAGTCAGCGCGCCGTGCCCGCCCATCGAATGGCCGGTAATACCCTGACGACCCATATCGGTGGCGGGGAAATGCTGTGCGATAAGTGCGGGCAATTCACGTTCGATATAGCTGCGCATGCGGAAATTCGCCGCCCACGGTTCCTGTGTCGCATCGACATAGAAGCCGGCACCCTGACCGAAATCATAGGCATCATCATCAGGCACTTCCTCGCCACGCGGCGAGGTGTCGGGCGCTATGAATATTACTCCATGCTCCGCGCAGGCAGCGCGGTACTCGCCCTTTTCGGTGACATTGGCATGGGTGCAGGTCAGGCCGGAAAGATACCAGAGAACCGGCAGCTTCTTGCCTTCTTGGTGCGGCGGCACATAGACCGAGAATGTCATGTCCG
>JAHDDJ010000166.1 GCA_020629385.1 Erythrobacter sp. | reverse complement strand
CAATTGCAGCAATCAACGATCCGCTGAGAACACCCAGCTTCACAGCCGCGATCTGTTCTGCCGAAGCAAAGGCGAGATTACCGATAAACAGGCTCATGGTGAAACCGATACCGGCTATCAGCGAAAGGCCCCAGATTTGCATCCAGCTGATCCCGGCTGGCAAAGTCGCAATTCCGGTTTTCGTCGCTAGCCATGCGAAGCCAACAATACCCAGCTGCTTACCAATCAGAAGGCCAAGCGCGATACCAAGGGGCAGCGGCGCGAGAAGGGCGGCAAATTCGATATCGAGCAGACCGACCCCGGCATTGGCGAAGGCAAAGATCGGGACCACGAGGAACGCGACCCACGGGTGCAGCTCATGCTCCATATCTTCGAGCAGATTGTGGCCATTACTGGTCTTGAGCGGGATAGCCATGGCCATCGCAACGCCCGCAAGCGTCGCATGCACGCCGGACTTCAGCACGAAATACCACAGCACTACACCAAGGATGACATAGGGAAGCTTCGAATTGACTTTGGCGCGCCCCACAAAAAACAGCAGTGCGAAGGTGATTGCCGCTGCAATCAGCATATTGGTCTCGACACCGGGCGTGTAGAACAGCGCGATAATCACAATCGCGCCAATGTCGTCGATCACCGCAATTGCGAGCAGCAGCGCTTTGAGCGCAACGGGCACCCGGCTTCCCAGCAGCGCAAGGATACCCAGCGCAAAAGCAATATCGGTCGCGGCAGGAATGGCCCAGCCGCTGAGATTTTCCGGCGTGTTCCAGTTGATCCCGAGAAAAACGAGCGCTGGCAGAACCATACCGCCGATGGCAGCAAACAGCGGCAGCGAACTCTGCTGCCAGCTGGATAGCTGACCGGTCAGAACTTCGCGCTTCACTTCCAGGCCGACCAGCAGGAAAAACAGCGCCATCAGTCCGTCATTGATCCACAACAGCGCCGACTTTTCGATACCGGTGCCGCCAACGGTGGCAACAACAGGCGTGGCCAACATGTCGGCATACCAGCCGGACAAGCCGCTATTGGCGACAACGAGTGCTGCGAAGGCGGAAATCATCAATACGATGCCGCCCGCGCTCTCTTCTTTCATAAAGTCCCGGAGGAACTGCGTAGCACCGCGTACGGCCATGATTTTGCCCCTTATAGCAACGGCGCTGCCAGTGTGTGAGGCAGCGCCGCGAAGTTGTTTAGTCTATGAATGTTTGGGGCGGCATTCCGATCCCGGGAGGAGGGGGGATGGAACCGAAATACCGCCCTTGCCGAATTACTGCGGTGAAGGTTCCTTACGGGCCTGCACCTCGGCAATTCTGTCTTTCAATTGCAACCGGATTTGCTTGAGGGTTTTGACTTCCTCCTGCTTACCGGCCGCCTTCGATGTATCGATCAGACGATCGATCCGACGATGGCGAAGGCGTAACTTTTTGAGATAGTTTTCCATAAACGCTCTCCTGTTTTTGCCCTGTTGCGGGAGATATGGCCTGCTGCCCGTGATAATACCAATTGTATGCACACGCGGTTTTCGATAGAGAACGTCTATCATGCCCACACTCCGTCAGTTGCAATATCTTGTCGCCATCGAGGACACCGAACATTTCGGCCGTGCTGCCGACAGCGTTCATGTTACCCAGCCCACGCTCAGCCAGCAGGTGAAAGAGATGGAATTGCGCCTCGGTGCCAAGCTGGTCGAACGCGGCAGACCTGTGCGTCTGACACCCATTGGCCGCGAAATCTCTGCCCGGGCCAGACGCGTGATGCGCGACATTGCCGAAATCCGCGCGCTGGCAGAACGCGGAGCTGACGGCATGGCAGGCACGATCCGGGTGGGCGTATCCCCCACCATTGGCCCCTATCTGATGCCGCTGGCGGTTGTGCGGCTGCACCGCGATTTCCCTGCATTGCGGCTCTATATACGCGAGGGCATTCCGGCAGAGCAATTTAACGAGCTCCGCAATGGCCGGATCGACATGATGCTGACCCCCACCCCCGCCACCGGCAATGATCTGCATACAGAACCCTTATTCCGCGAGCCTATGCATCTCGTGGGCGCTCCCGATCATCCGCTGTTGGCGAAGGGCACGCTTGAATATACAGATTTCGCCGGACAGCCGGTCCTGACCCTCGACCAGCGTCACCCTTCCCACCAGCAAGCGCTGAATATCTGCAGCAAAATGGGCGCGGAGGTTTTGCGCGACTATGAAGGGACCAGCCTCGATAGCCTGCGCCAGATGGCCGGATCGGGTCTGGGGTTGGCGATTTTGCCGGAATTATATCTGCGATCCGAGACAGGCGGGGAAGACATGGTGAGCCGATTCGCGATCAAGGATTGGAACGAAACGCGTTCGATTTCTGCGGTCTGGCGCGAAGGCGCAGCCTTTGCCGACAGCTACGCGGCCATCGCTGAAGTCGTCGCCGCCGAAGCGAAGGAAATTCTTGCCTAGATCAGCGTCAATTGCGCGACCGGTGCAAAGCTTTTGCGGTGATGCGGGGTCGGGCCATGTTCGCGCAGGGCGCTCATGTGGTCTTTGGTGCCGTACCCTTTGTTTCGGTCCCAGCCATAGGCAGGGTACTCGGCAGCCGCTTGCACCATCATCCTGTCGCGCCATTCCTTGGCGACAATGGACGCCGCCGAAATTGCCGGTTCCAGCGCATCGCCCCCGATAATCGGCGTCCCTTTGCCCCAAGCATCTGTCTTCCAGTCGCTGCACCGGCCGGATGGTGACAAGTTCCCGTCGATCAAAATCTGCTCCGGCAAAGTGTCGAGCAGGTCGATCAGCCTGCCAACCGCTTGCGTCATCGCCAGCATCGTTGCGCCAAGAATGTTGAGCCGGTCGATAGCATCCACATCCACCACACCGACTGCCCAAGCGCAGCTTTCACGGATGGAAATATCGAGAATTTCCCGCCGCTTTGCGGATAGCTTCTTGGAGTCATTAAGGCCTTCCGGAACAGGCTTGCATAAGACGACCGCTCCAGCCACAACCGGCCCAGCGAGCGGGCCCCTTCCCGCCTCGTCAACACCGATGGAAAATCCACCGGCACCAAATCCTGTTTCGGGAGTTGCAGCTAACATGACCTATTCACATTCAAAACTCGTCATGGCGGCACTATCGCCCGCCGCATTCTTCCTCGCAAGTTGCGGTGCTACGGCATCGGTGGACAGCGACACCAGTTCCTTGGCCATTTCTGCGGCCAAGCCGGGCGACACTGTCGGACCTTTCGCAGTTACCGAACACGGTACTTATGACAAACCATGGGCCGCCGCTTTCGAGCCGGAAACGGGCCGACTGTTCATCACCGAAAAAGAAGGCCAGCTGAAGGTATTTGATCCCGAAACCGGTGCAGGCACTGACGTTTCGGGAGCACCCGAGGTCGATTATGGCCGTCAGGGCGGTTTCGGTGATATCGCTTTCGCGCCCGACTATGCGGAAAGCAGAGCAATCTATTTCAGCTGGGCCGAAGCTGGTGACGGCGATACACGCGGTGCCGTCGTTGGTCGTGGCACGCTGAGTTGTGACGATCTGACGGCGTGCGCGGTCGAGGGTCTGGAAGTGATCTGGCGCCAGACGCCCAAAACCACCGGCCGCGGGCATTACTCGCACCGGATTGTGTTCTCGCCCGATGGCCAGCACATGTTTGTCGCATCAGGTGACCGCCAGAAAATGGAACCGGCGCAAGACAATACAAACACTATCGGCACGATCGTCCGGCTGAATCTGGACGGCACGCCTGCCGCCGGCAACCCGATGGCTGACAAGCCTGCCCCGACCAACGAGATATGGTCATACGGGCACCGTAACATCCTCGGCATGGGGTTTGATGCGCAAGGCCGCTTGTGGGAAGTAGAGCATGGCCCCGGCGGAGGTGACGAGTTCAATCTAGTGCAAGCCGGCGCCAATTACGGCTGGCCTGTCGTGTCGGATGGTGACCATTACGATGGCGAGGAAATCCCGGATAACGACACACGGCCCGACCTCGCGCAGTCGGCAATCACCTGGACACCAGTGATCGCGCCGGGCGGAATGATCTTCTACAATGGCGAGATGTTCGCGGACTGGAAAGGAACTGCGCTGATCGCTGGCCTCTCCAGCAATGCGCTGGTCCATGTGAAGATCGACGGCGAGAGTGCCAGCGAAGCGGCGAGGTACGATTTCGGCAACCGGTTGCGCGGTGTTGTGCAAGGGCCGGATGGTGCGATCTGGGCGTTCGAGGATGGCGAAGGCGCCCGCTTGATGCGGCTAACTCCAGCGTCCTGATCGACAGCACATACACCCCTTTCGTCGGGCGAAGCGGAAATTGATCGACAGGGCATCCGGTGCGTCCTATCGGCGCGCAGATTATGGCCACTATCGTCCCTCTTGCCAATGTTGACGCTGCTCTGATTGAGCAGTTGCTGGATCGTGCTTTCGGAGAAGATCGCCATGCACGCACCGCCTATCGCATCCGCGAAGGGGTGGCGTGGCTGGAAGCGCTCAGTTTTGCTGTGCTGGACGATGACGACTATCTGGCTGGCACAATCCAGCTTTGGCCCGTTGCGCTGACGGCGCCCGATGGCAGAAACCATCCATTGATTATGGTTGGGCCTGTGGCGGTACTGCCGGAACATCAGAATGACGGTTTCGGCAAAGCGCTGATGGCAGCGGCATTGGGTGCAATCGATGCGACGCAAGCATTGCCGCAAGTGATGATCGGCGACCCCGAATATTACGGGCGCTTTTTCGGCTTTTCGGC
>JAHDDJ010000165.1 GCA_020629385.1 Erythrobacter sp. | reverse complement strand
TGCGCCATCAACCGCGCCCAGTTGATCGAATTGACAGCACCAATGCGGAAACGCGAATTCATCGCGCCATCATTAAACATCCGCTTCACGCTGGCCTGCGCATCATCGAAGCTTCCGTCGATCGCGATGTTGTGGACATTGGGCGCGAGTACGGTTGTCATCTGGCGGCGCTGGACATCGCTGATCCGGCCATCTGGATGGAGCATGAAAATGTCGATCCGCTCGCGGCCTGCGACCGCGTCAATCGCTGCGCTGCCGGTATCTCCGCTGGTCGCGCCGACAATCGTCAGATGCGAATCCGTACGCGAGAGAAATTTCTCGAACAGCAAGCCGAGCATTTGCAGCGCGACATCCTTAAACGCCAGCGTCGGGCCGTGGAACAGTTCCAGCAACCATTGCTGCTCATCAAACTGTTTGAGTGGGGTCACAGCAGCATGCGCGAAGCGACCATAGGCGGTTTCGCACATAGTGCGCAGTTCGTCTTCGGTCAGGCTATCGCCCACGAAAGGCTGCATGACGCGAGTGGCGAGCTCGGCATAGGGTAGCCCGGCAAGGGCCGTGATTTCTGATTCGCTCCAGCGTGGCCACTCTGCAGGCAGATACAAGCCGCCATCATTGGCAAGACCGGTCAGTGTGACCTGTTCGAAATCGAGCGTCGGCGCGCTACCGCGAGTGGAAATGTACTGCATTACCAGATGCGGTTAGCGGCGCGAACGGAAGGGAGCAAGCGAGTGCGGCTTTAGCGGCGTAAAGCGCGGCTCCGCTACCCCTTGCGCGCCCTCACACGCAGCGCGATCACATAGATTACCAAGGCGGTCAGCGCGAACAGGAACCACTGCACGGCATAGGCCATATGGTTGTTCGGCAAGTCTGCCGGATCGGGTTTGGCCAGCGGTCCCAAATCGGCCAGTGGAGGGTCGGCTACTATCTTCCCGCCCGAGGCGAGGATACCAACCACTTCGCCGCCTTCCCATTCCGGCGGCTGCGGTGCGCGCGACCAGCCCAAGGCGATCTCTGCTTGCTGTCCATCGGCGAGTGTACACTTGGCAATCTGCGACCAGCCTTTGACACCGACAGCATTGGTACCGGCAGTGCCGCGCATGGATAGGACAGTGGCGCAGGTGGCGCTGACTTTGCGGAACAGATTTTCCTCTATCGCTTCGGTGGTGGCCGGATAAGGAATTGCTTCACCCTCGCTGCTGACCGACTGGTAGCGCGCCAGCATCATCGTCTTTTCATCGGCGCGGCCCAACTGCCAGATGCCCAGCGCGATCATGATAGCAATCGCAACGGCGACCAGAACGGTCGGGATGAGCGGTACGGATTTCAGGTTCATTCTTCCACATCCGGTTTGCGTCCGGCTTCACCCGCATTGCGGGAAAACTCGGCATACAGCAGCGCAGCTTTTGCGGCGCGGAGGCCAAGGATCACGGCGATAAAGGTCAAAGGTATCCACAACAGCGCGTGTACCCAGAAAGGCGGCGCCCACGTAACTTCGAGCCACAACGCCAGACCAACTATCAACGCGCCGATGATAAGCGTCAGGAAGCCCGCCGGACCGTCACCCACATTGAATTTCGAATAATCGAGATCGCAGTCATCGCATTTGGGCGAAAACTGCGCGACGCCTTCAAACAGCGTCTTGGCGCCGCAACGCGGGCACAAACCGAAAAGGGCAGCCTGTCCGATGGAAGGCTGCCCCTTGTCAGTGTCTGGTCGTGGACCGTCCATTAGTGGATCGGCGCACCCCAACCGCCCCATACATAGACGGCGATGAAGAGGAACAGCCATACCACGTCCACAAAGTGCCAGTACCATGCAGCCGCTTCAAAACCGAAGTGCTGACGCGGTGTGAAGTGGCCTTTGTAGCTACGTGCGAGACAGACGATCAGGAAGATCGTGCCGATCAGCACGTGGAAGCCGTGGAAGCCGGTCGCCATGTAGAAGGCCGAGCTGTAGTTGCTCTGACCGAAGCCGAAAGCACCCAGCGCGTGGCTGTACTCGTATGCCTGAATTGCAGTGAACAGCAGGCCCAGAGCAATCGTCGCCCACAGGCCTTTCTTCAGGCCGTCGCGATCACCGTGGATCAGCGAGTGGTGTGCCCAAGTCACGGTTGTGCCCGAGCACAGCAGGATCAGCGTGTTGAGCAGCGGAAGGTCGAATGCGTCGAGCACTTCGAGACCCTTCGGCGGCCATTGTGCAATCGCCGCAGCACCTTCTTCGCCGAACATACTTTCCACGACCCGCATAGTCGCGCCGTCGGCACCAACTTGTTCAACATACTGGATCGGTTCAGGGAAGAGCGAGAAATCGAACCAGCTCCAGAACCAACCGACGAAGAACATCACTTCCGAGGCAATGAACAGGATCATGCCGTAGCGCATATGCAGCTGAACAACAGGCGTGTGATCGCCCTGCTCGGCCTCGCGAACAATATTGCCGAACCAGCTGAAGAAGGTTGCAATAAGACCGGCAATACCAAGGCCGAGAACCAGCCAGGCATTCGCCATTTCATGCATGAACAGCACCATGCCGGTGGTGAAGGTCAAAGCCGAAACCGAGCCGATCAGCGGCCAGATATCGGGTTCAAGAATGTGATAATCGTGGTTTTTCGTACCAGCCATGTGATCTCTCGTCCTGTCAGACCAATTCGCGTCTGCGTGTGGCCCTGCCCATAATCATGTCAAAGCGATAGGTCCAGCCTTAGGAAGCCGGTTTCTCGCCATTGTCTATCGCCTTGTGGAAGGTGTAGCTCAAAGTGATCTGTTCAACGTCCTTCGCATTCTCGTCCTGAAGAATCGCGGGATCGACATAATACAGCACCGGCATGCGAATCTCTTCGCCCGGCTGCAATGTCTGTTCGGTGAAGCAGAAACACTGGATCTTGTTGAAATATTTGCCGGTTTGTTCCGGCTCGACGTTGAAAGTCGCATTGCCCGTTACCGGAACATCGCTGTCATTGCGCGCGATGTAGAATGCCATATCGCGCTGCCCGATCTGGACTGTGTCGGTCGATTGTTCGGGTGTAAATGTCCAGGGCATGCCGCGCGCTGTAGAGGCATCGAAACGGATTGAAATCGGCCGCGTGCCGGAGCTTTGCGCAATGCGCGCCGCCATTTCGGCATCGGTTTCGGTCGCTTGCTGGGTCGTACCGCCAAAACCGGTTACGCGGCAAAACAGATCATAAAGCGGCACTGCGGCATAGCCGAGGCCCAACATCGCCAGCGCGCCTGCAAATGCATACATGCCTGTGCGGATATTCTTCTGTTCAAGGGCAACGCTGGTCACCGTCAATCTCCCATGCGGACAATCGTGATGGCGTAAAACAGGATAACAAAGAAAAACAGCACACCGCCAACAACCAGGTTGCGGCTTTTCTGGCGGCGGCGGATTTCCGTTTCTTCTTCGGGGGTCATAAGTTCACTCCGGGGATCGGCCAGCCCTGGTAATCGGCCACGCGGTCAACCACGAGCACAGCGAATAAGGCGAAGAGATAGAGGATGCTGAATGCAAAAAGGCGCTTTTCCGGCTTCATCGTGTCGCCTTCCACTGCACGGCGCGTTGCGACCGGAACGGAGAGCGCCAGGAACGCCAGCGACAGTGCCAAAGCGATAATTCCGTAAAACGCACCCGCGCCACCGACAAACCATGGCGAAGCGGCCAAAGGCACGAGCAGCACGCTGTAGATCAGAATCTGTTTGCGGGTGGAGGCTTCCCCCTTCACCACCGGCATCATCGGTATGCCGACCTTTGCATAGTCGCTCTGCACAAACAGCGCGAGCGCCCAGAAATGCGGCGGCGTCCACATAAAGATGATCGCGAAGAGCAGGATCGGCATCAGAGTGACATCGCCCGTCACTGCAATCCATCCGATCATCGGTGGAAACGCACCGGCACCGCCGCCGATCACAATGTTTTGCGGCGTGCGCGGCTTGAGCCAGATTGTGTAAATTACCGCGTAATAGACAATCGACACGGCCAGGATAGCTGCGGCCAGCCAGCCCACTGCGACACCCATAATCCCGACCGAAGCGGCGGAAATCAGAATGCCGAAATTGCGTGCATCCTCCCGCGCCATGCGTCCATCGGGCAGCGGACGCTGTGCGGTTCGCTTCATGCCAGCGTCCAGATCGGCTTCCCACCACTGGTTCAGGGCAGCAGCGCCGCCTGCTCCGATGGCGATGCAGAAAATAGCGGTAAAGCCGATTACCGGATGGATAGAACCCGGTGCCGCCAGCAAGCCACACAGCCCGGTGAAAATCACCAAAGACATCACGCGCGGCTTCGTCAGCGCGTAGAAGTCACGCCAATCCGCAGGCAGCGGACGGGCTGCCTGAGGGGTTGGAGTGGAAGTCGCTTCGGTCATTATGCTGTGTCAGCCTGCTGGTGTCTCTTAGAAAAGGGGGGCGCACCGTCACCGATGCGCCCCTCCCCTTGTGTCGTGCCCTGCCCGTGTCAGGCAGTTCCCCCGGCAGCGTTACGCTTTGGCGGGGCGGTGATCGTGATAATCATGATGATCCTCGATAACCGGCAATGTTTCGAACTGGTGGAACGGCGGAGGCGAGGACAAGGTCCACTCCAGCGTGGTTGCGCCTTCACCCCATGGGTTATCGCCGGCCTTCTTGCCCGCCATGAACGCATAAGCGAGGTTGACGAAGAAGATAACCATCGAAGCAGCCATGATGACATAGCCAAAGGAGCTGATCTCATTCCAGTAGCTATATGCGGCTGTATAGTCCGGATAGCGGCGCGGCAT